>CAJCBY010000001.1 GCA_903960725.1 uncultured Cytophagaceae bacterium
GTTATCACTAGAGGCGCGGATGATGACAATGTCCTCCCCGTCTTCGTTTGAGGTGAAAACGTCTTTCTTTAATTGGTTTTTATTACGGGAGATGATCGAATTCGCCACGGCCACGATGGCCTTCGTGGAACGGTAATTCTCCTCTAATTTAATAGTCACTAAATCCGAATAATCGCGCTCGAAGTTCAAGATATTCTGGATATCTGCGCCGCGGAAGGCATAAATGGACTGGGCATCATCACCCACCACGCAAATGTTGCGGTTCACGGCGGACAATTTCTTCGTAATCAAATATTGGGACACATTCGTATCCTGAAACTCATCCACCATCACGTGCTTGAACTTGTGTTGGTATTTATTTAATACGTCCAAATGGTCGCGGAAGAGGATGTTTGTTTGGAATAATAAATCATCGAAATCCATCGCGTTTGCGGCAAAGCAGCGCGCACAATAGAGTTGGTATAATTCGCCCATCGCTGGGATACGCGCGAGGCGATCTTCTTCCGCTAAAATGGAAGAACCGGTGTATTGCGCCGGACCAATCAAGCGATTTTTCGCGTTAGAGATTCGGTTCAAGACCAAATTCACTTTGTATACTTTATCGTCTAAATTCTTCTCCTTAATCAGCGCGCGGATCAGGGATTTCGAATCGTCTGTGTCGTAAATGGAGAAATTCGAGGTGTAGCCGAGGCGGGTGCCTTCGAAACGAAGAATTTTGGCAAAAATCGAGTGAAACGTACCCATCCAAATGTTCTTCGCCGCATTCCCGATCACCGTTTCAATCCGGTGACGCATCTCGCCCGCCGCCTTGTTCGTAAAGGTCAACAGCAAGATCGCGAATGGATCCACGCCGGTCTCAATCAAATGCGCCGTACGGTAGGTCAGCACGCGGGTCTTTCCAGATCCGGCACCGGCGATGATCATCAAAGGACCATCAATATGTTCGACTGCTTTTCGTTGAGGCTCGTTCAGGCCAGCTAGGTAATCCATCTGTTTTGGGCTAATCAATTAGGGTTTCAAAAATACGAAATTTAGCCCGGATTTGCCCTATGAAATTAGACTTTGTAGTATCTTTTTTGACGGTCAAAAAAGGCCAAAATCGCCGCCCAAATCAACACATAAATCAGTGCTCCTGCCAGCGAAGCATTAATCTTGTCAGCAAAAATGGGCTCGATTCCTTGTGAATAAATCCAAGATGTTAGGCCTTCGTCACCTATTTTAATCATTCCCAAAACCCGCGGAATAATTCCCGAGAAGAAAAACACTAACATGGGGTTCATCCCGAAGATCAAAACTGGCTTCCAATACCGATCCGAATGAACCGTCGCCTGCAAAACTGCCAGCAACAACAGATCCCAACCCGCCGCCACCAACACATAGGAACTCGTCCACAAAGCCTTGTTAATCGGAAAATACCACCCCCACACCGTGCCAGCCACCAACGCAATTGCACCTATGGCAAACAAAGCAGACGCCTTCGGACTCTGTCCCTCCGGACTCCCTTGCAAATACCTCCCCGCAAAC
>CAJCBY010000002.1 GCA_903960725.1 uncultured Cytophagaceae bacterium
ATTGTCAATACGCTTCTTTTCATTGCGTTCTTCCGTTTAGGTTCTTATATCGCTTTACCAGGTGTAGACGCGACTAAGTTAACTCAAACAGGAGAAGGTGGGCTTTTCGGTTTATTAAATATCTTTTCAGGGGGTGCACTAAGTAATGCTTCGGTGTTTGCTTTGGGTATCATGCCTTACATCTCGGCTTCTATTGCGATTCAGTTATTGACCATTGCACTTCCGTATTTCCAAAAAATGCAGAAAGATGGGGAGTCTGGTCGTAAGAAGTTAAACCAAATCACACGTATCTTAACCATTTTCGTAACAGCTGCTCAGGCGTTTACTTACTTACAAGTAACGATTCCATCGGAAGCGATTATGGTAGATCCTTGGTTCTTCCGCTTATATGGAGTGGCTATCTTAATTGGTGGCACGATGTTGTGTATGTGGTTAGGAGAGAAGATTACAGACAAAGGTATCGGTAACGGTATCTCTATGTTGATCATGATTGGTATCGTATCCCGTTTCCCAGCGTCTATTTTACAAGAAGCAGGTTCACGTGGCATGTCAGGTGCTTTGATGTTCATCATTGAAATTATTGCCTTGTTCTTCGTAGTTATGGGCGCAATTATGGTAACTCAAGCAGTTCGCCGTATTCCAGTTCAATATGCGAAACAAGTAGTAGGAAGCAAAGCAACAACTGTAGGTGGCGAGCGTCAATACATTCCTTTGAAGTTAAATGCTTCAGGTGTAATGCCGATCATCTTTGCTCAAGCTTTAATGTTTATCCCAGGATTAGTAGCTCAGTCGTTTGCTGACAAATCAGAATTTGCTTCTTCGGTTGCGTCTGCTTTTGGTGATTTCACGACTTGGCAGTACAACGTTTTATTTGCTTTCTTAATCATTGTGTTTACTTTCTTCTACACAGCGATCTCGATTAACCCGACTCAAATCTCAGATGATATGAAGCGTGGTGGAGGTTTTGTGCCAGGAGTTAAACCAGGTGAAGAAACAGCCGGTTTTATTGCGACTATTTTAGATCGTATTACACTACCAGGAGCAGTGATGTTATCGTTAATCGCGGTTCTTCCTGCAGTCGCTAACTTGTTTGGCGTGACGAGAGGTTTTGCATCCTTCTTTGGAGGAACATCTCTTTTAATCTTAGTAGGAGTAGTGTTAGATACATTGCAACAAATAGAAAGTTATTTGTTGATGCGTAAGTATGAAGGTTTGATGCAATCAGGACGAGTGAAAGGTCGCTCAGAACTGATCAATCGCTAAGATGATTTTCTTAAAGACACCTGCAGAATTAGCCATCATTCAACAGAATGGTGAAATTCTTGCGAAGTGTCACGCTGAAGTAGCGAAGGCGATTGTGCCGGGAGTAAGTACTTTAGCGTTAGATAAAATCGCTTACGAGTACATTAATGATAACGGAGCGCATCCGTCCTTTTTGAATTACCAAGTAGGTAGCCAAAAGTATGCATATTCTTTATGTATATCGGTTAATGATGTGGTGGTTCACGGTTTACCCGGTGAATTGATCCTGAAAGAAGGGGATATCATCTCGATAGACGGAGGAGTTTATAAAAATGGTTACCATGCCGACAGTGCTTATACCTATGCAATAGGGAATGTCGCTGAGGACGTAGCTCA
>CAJCBY010000003.1 GCA_903960725.1 uncultured Cytophagaceae bacterium
GACTTAAATAATTGAGTCGACGGTATAAAACTAGGCTTAAATCCATATTTCTGGGTTAAGAAAAAGGCTAATTCCCCTTGTTGATTCACATCGTTTGATGGATCAACTACGACGGCAATTTTTGGAACAAAAATAGATTTATAGTGTGCTGAGCCCAGGTCATAACCGTTATTCGATTTAAAAGTAGCGATAGTCAAAAGTGCAATCGATCGCTTAGAGGCGAAAATCTGCAATTCTTTCCTTTGAGCTTCAGATAATTTTGTGGTAGTCAAAACAATAGATCCTAACGCATTAGAGGCATCAGTAAAGTTTACCAATGCTCCAAGTTCAATCGCATACTTAATAAACTCCTGACTTGATTTAAAATCTTTGGGAATAAATTGAAAAGCAACCTGTTTTTCAGAGGAAATAGGCTGATTGTCAACCGTTTGAATCTTAGTATTACTGAAAACATTTTCCGTGACACCATAAGCCTTCAAACCATTTAATTGAAACAGATTCCACGCTGTTATATCATAGGTTAGCGAATCCTCTAATGCAATGACAGGATCCAGTAAGGCTTGAATCAACGGAGCTGAGGGTTGTTTCGCTGAAATAAGCAATCCATTTTTACTCACGGGTAAAGAAACCTGCTTCATAGCAGTATATTCAAAAGCAGGAATACTTTTCACCACATCTGCATAAGTAAACGCAATATTATTCTTTATCAGCAATTGCTTAAATTCTTGGCCTTTGTCCATTTCATCTGCAGAAACAAAATAATAAGCAAACTTATTCGTCGGACTTGTTCTTGATTTATCATGAACTCCATAAAATGAAGCTTTCAAATTATCTGAATTAGCTAGAGACCATTCTACTAAATTTAAGGCCAAAGCCGAATGATGCTTCACTCGCTCCACTAGGGAAATGGTATCTCCATCGCTTTTGGCAGAAATTAAACCACCTCTAATTCCTCCTTGCTCGAGCGTCATTCCTAAAGCACCATTTAATACAGGATAAGTATCTCCATAACCGGGATATAATAAATCATACACCTCCGAGGTAAAATAGGGCCATTTCTTCTCATCAAATAAAGCTGAAAAAGAACGACCTACGCTTGCTTGTAAGTCTTTGGTTGACTGTGCTATAAAATTTAAATAAGGCTTAGCTGCAGGCGGAAAATAATACGAGTGTTGAAAGCTTTGTTCATGAAAATCCGCGTGCATCATCGGCATCCAAGAACGGTAAAACTTGAGACGTTGTTGCGTCTCTTTCTGCGTCTGCCAAACCCAATCACGGTTTAAATCAAATGAAAAATGGTTATAACGGCCTGAAGTTATTCCTTCATAATGCTCTTGATCATTAGGATCTGCATTTCCACCTAGAATAAAATTACGGCGATTATATTGCGTCACATAGGCATCTCGACCGTCAGGATTGATACATGGGTCAATTAAAATGACATAAGGAATCGTTTTAGTAGGCTTTGAAATTAAGGCGTACAAAGTATTCAATGCCGCTTCACTACCTGCTGCTTCATTCCCGTGCACATTAAATGATAAATTAATGATTACAGGCAGGGTAGAATCTACTTTTTCTCCTTGAATTCTTTTTTGGTGATTTTGTTGAACCTGCTCAAGGCTAATGCCAGCAGGAAGATTCGCAATAATCATTTGGCCTTGTTCACGACCTTCACTTGTCTGTCCGTAAACCTGCCAGTGCGCTAATCCATTACTTTGTGAGGCTAAATATCGGCTATAGGCCACTATTTGGTGGTGGTAGGTAAATTTTGTGCCCACTGGATAACCTAAAAATTCTTCAGGGGATTTAATTTGTGCAATAAGGCTAGTAGACACAAATACTAGGAATACGGTAATGTAATTTCTCATTATGTTAATTTGGTTTGCAATAAAATTAAATAAAAGGAGGTAAATTAAGCAGTGTTTTTACTTTTATATAAAATAATTCAACATGGCATTACCTCTAAACGACAATCAACCTACTGTTAAGCATTCTTCAAACACCTCCTATACTATCCCGCTTATTTTAGTAACCAGCTTGTTCTTTTTATGGGGACTCGCCAATAGTTTAAATGGTTCTTTAGTTAAACAATTTCAAACTGCGCTAGATTTACAACGTTGGCAAGCCAATATCGTGGAGACAGCCTTTTATTTTGGCTACTTTGCCATGGCACTTCCGGCCGGATATGTCATGAAAAAAATGGGATATAAGGCGGGAATTTTAATGGGACTCGTGTTATATGCTGCCGGTTCATTCCTATTTTATCCAGCAGCCGAAATTCGCATGTATAGCTTCTTCCTAGCTGCGTTGTTCTTAATCGCAGCAGGTATTGCCTTTTTAGAAACAGCGGCAAATTTATATGTAACCGTCTTAGGCGATCCAGAGAAAGGAGATTTCCGATTGAATCTAGCCCAGTCCTTTAATGGAATGAGCATTATTTTAGGACCTATCATCGGAGGCTTATTCATCTTTTCAGAAAAAGAATATACGCGTGAAATGATTCAAGCGCTTCCAGCTGCAGAAGCAGAAGCCATCCGAGTAAGCCAAGCAGCCTCAGTTCAAATGCCCTACGTAATCATCGGTATCGTAGTCGCTTTAGTAGCTGTCTTATTTGTATTTACCAAAATGCCAGAATTGCAATCAGCGGAAGAGTCAACTGAAAAGGCAACTATTACTAGTTTATTAAAACGCAAACATTTAGTATTAGGCATATTAGCCCAATTTTTGAATGTTGGAGCACAGGTATCGCTTTGGGGAAATTTTGTGGATTTGAAATTGGACTTAGCTAAAGACGATAATCTCTGGATAGTCGACAAGATTTACCAGATTTCAGACACAATGAGTCCTACACAAATCGCTAGTTTCCATGCCTCATTTGCTTTTATTTTATTTTTATTGGGTCGTTTCTTGGGTACTTATTTAATGGGAAAAATGGCGTCCAATAAAGTTTTAGGTGTTTATGCAATTGGAGCGGTAGTATCAGTGGCTATTGCGATGTTTGGCGGTGGATTAGCGGCATTGATTGCATTAATCGCAGTTTATTTCTTTCAATCAATCATGTTTCCAACCATTTTTGCCTTATCCTGCAAAGGCCTTGGTGACGGTTCTAAATTAGCATCTTCCTTAATCATCATGTCCATCGTAGGGGGTGCCATCGTCCCTCCATTAACTGCCTCCTTATTCAAAATAAGTACTATGGCAGCCTTGAGCATCCCTTTATTGTGTTTTGCCTATATTATTTATTACGCCTACAAAGGATTTGAAATCAAAGACTAATGCAACGATTTATCTTATTTCTTGACCTGAAAGACGATCCTGATTTGATTCAAACGTATGAGAAATACCATGAGTCTATTCCTGAAGCTATAAAAGAGAGTATTCTCTCATCTGGAATTGAATCCATGAAAATTTTTCGATTTGAAAATCGCCTCTGTATGGAAATTCTAGCGAATGATGAATTTAGTCTTGCCAAAAAAGGGGAGATGGATGCCCATAACCCGGTTGTACAGGAATGGGAAACCTTAATGTCAATTTACCATAAAATAATCCCAGGAACTCCAGAAGGAGAAAAATGGGTACTTGCCCATCCAATTTTTAGCCTAACAAAATGAGCCAAACTTACTTACAAATTAACCCGACTGACAATTTATTAGTTGCCTTACAAGATCTACCTAAAGGAACTGTCATCCACCATAATGGAAATGAAATTACATTACAGGATGATATTGCTGCGAAGCATAAATTTACAACTGAAGCGATTCCTAAAGAAGGTAAAGCGTCGATGTACGGCGTATTAGTGGGAATTGCTAGTCAAGATATTCCCAAAGGCGGACTCATTCATACGTTTAATTTACATCACGCAGCCACTGATTTTAAAGGCAAACAAGAAGAGTACCATTGGACTGCACCAGATGTCTCTAAATTCCAAAATAGAACATTTAATGGTTACCATCGCGCAGATGGACAGGTAGGAACACAAAATTATTGGTTAGTCATTCCCCTAGTTTTCTGTGAGAATCGCAATATTGAACTTTTAAAGAATGCTTTCTTAAATGGTTTAGGATTCCAGAAATTGGATCCATTTACCCAAAAAGTACAACAACTAGGTCAACAACTAGCGCAAGGAAAAGCGCTAGAAATAGACACGGCATCATCTGCCTCCATTCTTGTACATAAATCTGCCCAATTCCCGAATGTAGATGGAATTAAATTTTTAACGCACGAAAGCGGCTGTGGCGAAAACAAAGATGATTCCTTAAATCTATGTGCTTTATTAGCTGGTTATTGCCTAAATCCAAACGTAGGAGGGATCACCGTCTTAAGTTTAGGCTGTCAGCATTCTCAAATTGAAGTGTTTAAAGAGAAGTTGAAAGAGAAAGATCCGAACTTCTCTAAGCCTTTATATATTTTCGAACAGCAACAAGATAATGGGAGTGGAGTAGAAAATATGCTGAACGAGGTAATCTTACAGACATTCAAAGGTCTAGTTGAAATAAATCAACAAACCCGTAAACCAGCTCCCTTATCTGCACTACGTGTAGGCGTAAAATGCGGTGGATCAGATGGTTTTTCTGGAATATCAGCGAATCCAGCCATTGGACACACAGCTGACCTAGTGGTAGGATTAGGCGGGACCGTGATGATTGCTGAATTTCCAGAATTATGTGGAGTCGAGCAAGAATTACAAAACAGATCTGTGACAAAAGAAGTAGCTGATAATTTCGGCTTTTTAATGCGCGAGTACGCCAGACGTGCGGCTTTAGTAGGTGCTGGTTTTGATATGAATCCTTCCCCAGGAAACATCAAAGATGGTTTAATCACCGATGCCATCAAATCTGCTGGAGCTGCTAAAAAAGCCGGTTCTTCGCCCATAGAAGACGTAGTAGGCTATGGCCAATACGTGACAAAAAAAGGACTTAATCTTGTATGTACACCTGGCAATGATGTTTTAGCAACTACCGGAATGGCAGGCGCTGGTGCAACCATTCAGCTATTCACTACGGGCTTAGGAACACCCACAGGTAATCCAATCTGCCCAATGGTGAAACTGTCTACGAATACAAAACTAGCGCAGAAACTTCCTGAAATAATTGATATCGATTGTGGACCCATTATCTCTGGAGAAAAAACAGTGGAACAATCGGGTGAGGAGGTATTAGAATACATTATAAAATTAGCTTCCGGAGAGATCAATACAAAAGCAATGGATCTAGGTCAGGATGATTTTATGTTCTGGAGGAGAGGGGTTTCTCTTTAAATGGTAAATGGTAAATGATGAATGGTGAATGGTAGAGTAGGAATTATAGATTATAGATTATAGAGAATAGAGAATAGAGAATAGAAAATAGAGTAGAGATATGGAAACTTCGGACTCGTTCCCTCCGGACTACGGACTACTGTCTACTGAATATTAAAAACTGATTAACATGTTTGCACTAACACATAAAAAAGTCCTAATCACCGGTGGATGCTCTGGCATCGGGCAATCCATTGCGCTGACCTTCTTCGCGCAGGGAGCAGAGGTTCACGTGATGGATTTAAAACCATCAACGGAACCAATGCCATCGGAGATAACCTTTCATCAGGCAGATATAACTTCATTAGAAGCTGTAGAAGCGATTGCAAAGAAGCTAAAGTCCATCAATATATTGGTGAATAACGCAGGAATTCCACAAATTGGGAATTTGGAGAAAACGAGTCCAACTGATTTTCAAAACATATTCGATGTGAATGTGAAAGGGGCTTATCATTGTATGTATGCTTTTATTCCAGGCATGATTGAGCAAAAGTCTGGGGTTATTTTGAATATGGCCTCGGTGGCTGCCTCGGTTGGGATACCGGATCGTTTTGGTTATTCCATGACGAAAGGAGCTATTAAATCGATGACACAATCGGTAGCAAAAGATTATATTAGTCATGGTATACGTTGTAATTGTATATCACCTGGAAGGGTACATACACCCTTTGTAGATGGTTTTATAGCTAAGAACTATCCTGACCAACAAAAAAAGATGTTTGAGAAACTTTCTGCTACTCAGCCGATTGGTCGGATGGCAAAACCACAAGAAATTGCACATTTAGCTTTATATTTATGTTCCGATGAGGCCGCATTTATCACTGGTTGTGATTATCCGATTGACGGTGGATTCTTATATTTAAACAACTAAACCTATGAAAAAACAACTGATTTGCCTGTTATTGATTTTGGGAACCTCTTTGAGTTCATTCAAGAAGGATGGTCCTAAACGTATCATTTTCTTTGGAGATTCTATTACGCAAGCGGGAGTAGGAAAGACAGGGTATATTACCAAAATGACCGAAATGATTGCCGCTCAAGGACTTTCCAATCAATATGAATTGATTGGAGCTGGTATTGGTGGCAATAAAGTGTATGATTTATACTTACGTCACGAAGAGGATGTGGTTGCTAAAAATCCGAATATTGTGATTATATATATTGGTATAAATGATGTTTGGCATAAAACAAGTTCTCGTACAGGTACAGATGCGGATAAGTTTGAAAGATTCTATACTGCTTTAATTAAGAAGATTCAAAAGGCTAATGCTCAAGTAGTTATATGCACACCTACCGTAATCGGAGAGAAGTTTGATAACTCCAACGAGAACGATGGTGACCTGAATGCTTATTCAGCTATCATTAAGAAAATCGCTAAAGATAATAGCTTGCAATTAATCGATTTACGCAAGGCATTTATGGATTACGAGTCTAAAAATAATATCGAAAACAAAGCTTCAGGTATCTTAACCTCTGATCGCGTTCACTTAAATGAAGCAGGAAATCAGTTCTTAGCTGATACAATGTGGGATGTAATTAAAAAATTATAAGATGAGATTAGCTAGAATTGGGTCAGAGGGAGCAGAAAAGCCGTGTATTTACCATAATGGAGCCTATTATGACGTTTCCTCTCGCTTTTCAGATTTTAACGAGTCCTTTTTTCAACAGAATGGATTAGCCGAAATAGCTAAATTAAATCAAAGTGATTTTTCAATCATTACCGGCCGCTTGGGTTCTTGCGTGGCTAGACCGAGTAAAATTGTCTGTGTGGGTTTAAACTATGCTGATCATGCGAAGGAAACAGGGGCCGAGATTCCTAAAGAGCCCATTCTATTTTTCAAGAGCACCACGGCGCTATCGGGTCCAAACGACGATATTATTATTCCCAAGAACTCAACTAAGACTGACTGGGAGGTAGAATTAGCGATTGTGATTGGTAAAAAAGCATCCTATGTTTCTGAGGAAAACGCTTATGATTATGTAGCCGGATATTGTTTACACAACGATCTTTCAGAAAGAGAATACCAATTAGAACGGGGTGGAAATTGGTCAAAAGGGAAGGGATGTGATTCTTTTGCGCCTTTGGGACCCTATTTAGTCACAAAAGAGGAAATTGCGGATGTTCATCAACTAGGCATGTGGTTAGATGTGAATGGGAAGCGCTTTCAAACGAGCAGCACAAACCAATTAATCTTCAACGTTCCTCAAGTCGTTTCGTATATTTCTCAATTTATGACCCTATTACCTGGAGATGTCATTAGCACAGGCACACCACATGGAGTAGGACTAGGATTTAATCCACCTATCTATTTAAAGCCTGGCGATGTAGTCACTTTAGGAATGGATGGATTAGGTGAACAACAACAAAAAGCGATAGCCTATCAAGGATGATTGATGCACATCAACATTTTTGGAATTATAACGAAGAAAGAGACACCTGGATAACGCCTAAGATGTCCGTTCTTCGCTCAGATTATTACCCAAACTACAGCGAACCGCTGTTTAAGGCTCAAGGATTTACTGGCTGCGTAGCTGTACAGGCAGATTCATCAGAAGAGGAAACCTTATTTCTGCTTGCACTAGCTGAACAAAATGAATTTATTCAAGGCGTTGTAGGTTGGGTAGATTTACAAAGTGCGAATATTGAAGACCGACTAGCCTATTTCTCCCAATTTGAGGCTATCAAAGGATTCAGACACATTGTACAAGGGGAAAAAGACCCTAATTTTCTAGCTAGAAAAGAATTTATCAGGGGCGTAAAAACCTTGCGAAGTTTTGATTTAAGCTATGATTTATTGATCTATCCACATCAGATTAAGTCTGCCATAACTTTTTGTGAAACTTGTGATGATCAAAAAATCGTATTGGATCATTTGGCCAAAGCACCCCTAAAGTCAGGGAATATTCAGGAATGGAAGAAAGATATTCAGTCATTTGCTAAATTATCCCACGTCTCCGCTAAAATCTCGGGGATTGTAACAGAAGCGGCAGATCAATCGTGGACGCAGGATCAGGTGAATGAAATAGTAGGAGTCGCTTTGGATGTATTTGGCCCAGATAGACTAATGATCGGAAGTGATTATCCGGTAGTTTTAGTAAATTCATCACTTGAACGCTGGGTGCAATCATTTCAAGAGGCTTTGAGCAGCTTAAGCGGAACTGAAAAAGACAAAATATACCACAAAAACGTCACCGAGTTTTATCAATTGGAAACACTATGAATTTAGGATTAAGAGAAAAAGTCATCATTGTAACAGGAGGAGCCAAAGGAATTGGAGAGGGTATGTCCGAATCTTTAGCCTTAGAATCTGCCATGGTAGCGATCGTGGGACGAAATGAGGCTGATAATCTGCGTTGCATTGAAAAAATTCAAGCAACCGGTGGGCAGGCTTTTTCTTTTGTAGCAGATTTGAGCAATCCATCAGAATGCAGTGTAGTGGTTGAAAAAGTGGCAAAGATGTTCGGTAAAATAGATGGATTAGTAAATAATGCCGGATTAAATGACGGGGTTGGTTTAGAAACAGGGAATTACGAAAAATTCATTCAGTCCATCAATGCGAATTTGACGCATTATTATTTAATGGCACAAGCAGCATTACCCTATTTGAAAAAAAGTAAGGGTGCCATCGTGAATATTGGATCCAAAACAGCCGAAACCGGTCAAGGAAATACCTCAGGATATGCCGCCTCTAATGGAGGACGCAATGCTTTAACACGCGAATGGGCCTTAGAATTACGCGAACATAACATTCGGGTAAATTCAGTTATCGTAGCAGAATGCTACACACCGATGTATGAGAAATGGATTCAAACCTTAGAAAATCCTACCGAGAAGCTAGAAAGCATCACTAGTAAAATACCCCTAGGTCAACGCATGACCACAAAAGAGGAAATAGGAGATATGGTTACTTTCTTGATGTCGCCAAAATCAAGTCACACAACTGGACAAATCATCCACGTCGATGGAGGCTATGTTCACCTAGATCGAGCGATTTCATGATAACTTTTGACACATTTGAGAGTCCAGGATTAATTGTTTATCCTGAACGAGTAAAACGTAATATTGCCAAAGTCATTGAGATGGTTAATGGCAATCCCTCACGCCTTCGTCCACATATTAAGACGCACAAAACGAAAGAGGGAAACGACCTTATGTTAGCAGCGGGTATCACTAAATTCAAGTGTGCCACCATTGCAGAAGCAGAATTATTAGCCCTTTCTGAGGCTCCAGACGTCCTTATTTCGATGCAATTGATTGGACCTAATTTGGAACGATTTAAAAATCTACAGGCGCATTATCCTAAAACAACTTTCTCCTCTATCGTAGATGATGCCTTGGCGGCTTCTGAACTGAATCGCATTTTTGCAGACGGCAAAACAGGTGTTTATGTCGATTTGAATATGGGAATGAATCGGACGGGTATCAAACCTGAGAGGGCTTTAGCATTAATTCAACATATTCAAACTTTGCCAAACATCACGTTGCGCGGATTACATGCTTACGATGGACATATTCGTGACAAGGTATATGAGGACCGTGCTAAACATGTGGAGACTGATTTTACCGCATTCTACAAGCTTCTAGAGCAAATAGACCATTCAAATCAAGAATTAGTGGTATCTGGAACCCCTAGTTTCCTAGTACACCTCAATAATCCATTATTTACCTGCAGTCCGGGAACTTTTATCTTCTTTGATGCGGGTTATGCAACCTTATTCCCTGAGAATACCTTTGAGTTTGGAGTAGAAATTATCGCTAGAATTATTTCAAAGCCCACCGATACGACTATTTGCCTCGATTTAGGCCATAAATCAGTGGCGGCAGAAAACCCTATAGATAATCGAATTCGATTTATTGACCATCCTACCTGGGTACTTAAATCCCAAAGCGAAGAACATGGAATCGTAGAAGTAGGTGATAATGCCCCTTTTTCCTTAGGAGAAATTATTCGAATGATTCCCTATCATGTTTGCCCTACGGTTAATCTCCATTCTCATTTACAAGTAATTGATGGAGGCTTATGGGAAGTAAAAGCTAGAAATCGCAGACTATGCTATTAATTGATGCTCATTTAGACTTAAGTATGAACGCGCTCGAATGGAATCGGGATTTACGCGCTAGTATTGATGAAATAAACGATCGAGAGAAACTTTTAACTGACAAGCCTGACCGAGGAAATGCCACGGTTTGCCTAGACGAATTACGGAAAGGAAATGTGGGAATCGTAGTTGCCACTCAAATAGCCCGATATGTAGCTCCAGATTCTGTTTTACCAGGTTGGAATAGTCCTGAACAAGCATGGGCCCAAACACAAGGTCAGTTAGCTTATTACAAAGCTTTAGAACGCACCGACGATCTGCGACCCATTCGAAATAAATCCGAATTACAAGATCACTTAACACAATGGGAGTCTGATAGACATACAATTGGGTATATATTAAGCCTTGAGGGAGCCGATTCCATCATTTCATTGGAGTATTTAGAAATAGCGCACGCATCCGGTTTGCGTGCCTTAGGTCCGGCACATTATGGCCCAGGTCGTTATGCGCAAGGGACAAATGCCACGGGAGGGATGGGAGTAAAGGGACGAGATTTATTGTGGAAAATGATGGATTTAAACATCATCTTGGATGCGACACATTTATGCGATGATAGTTTTTGGGAAGCTATGGAATACCACCAAGGACCTGTTTGGGCGAGTCATCAAAACTGCCGTGAATTGGTAGATCATAATCGCCAATTTAGTGATGAACAATTAAAAGAGATTATTTCGCGAGGTGCGGTCATCGGAATGCCCATGGACGCGTGGATGATGGTGCCGGGATGGGTGAGAGGTGAATCTACACCTTTGAACAAGCATGTAACGCTAGATACGCTAGTGGATCATTTAGTTCATGTCTGTGATATAGCGGGCAATACGAATCACGTGGGATTAGGCACTGATTTAGATGGTGGATTTGGTAGAGAACAGTGTCCATCAGACATCGAAACTATTGCAGATTTACAAAAACTACCTGAATTGCTGTTGAAACGCGGGTTTTCGGATGCTGATATCGTTAAATTTTGCCACCAAAATTGGCTTGACTTCTTGGAGAAGGCCTGGTCTTAGGCTTTTGGCGGTGGACTAATGCTTGTCCAACCTCCATCAACGATTAATGTTTGCCCTGTGATATGTTTGGCTTTATCACTCAAAAAGAAACAAACAGCCTCTGAAATATCTTGAACATCTGCTGGTTTACCTAGGGGAGTTAATCGACTCCATTCCTGTAAATAATTCATATCTTTCTCCGTTCTTTCCGTCATCGTAGCGCCTGGTGAAACTGCATTAATACGAATCTGAACAGGGGAGAGGTCGGTAACTAAGTTTTGGACTAACTGATTCAAAGCCGCCTTCGTCATCCCATAAGCGGCTAAATCAGGGTGTGCTTGATGTCCCGTTACAGAAGAGGTCACCACAATAGAACCAGGATTTCCAGCAGATCGAATAGCCTTTGATACTTCTTGAATCAGGAAAAAAGTACCTTGAATATTCAAATCAAGCAAAGACTTCATTGATTCAGGGCTATAATCCCAAAAACTTCCAAAAGTCGTCATCCCCGCATTACAAACACAACCGGCCAATTCACCAGGTAAAGATTGAGCGTAGGAAACCAATTCTTGGATAAATTCAATAGAGCTAACGTCACCGGCTATCGTGTAAGGACCAGAAAGAAGGCTAGGGTTAATGTCATTAATGACAACCACATGCCCTTCAGCCATCAATTGCTGAGCAATTTGATGTCCAATACCTTGACCAGCTCCGGTGACGATATAAACTTTCATACTAATGTGAATCGCGTGTTACGATTGAACCCGAGCCACCTTTCAAGAAATCAAAATCTGCACCTTGATCGGCCTGTTCCACATGATCGATAAATAGGCCCACATAGCCCCGAATTGTTTTAGGCTTATCCAAAGGTTGCGCCACTTTACGAGCCGCTAATTCCTCATCAGAAACCTCCCAATTAATTGTGCGATTCTCCACATCTAGCGCTATATAATCACCATTTTGAACCCAATTTAAGGGTCCGCCAGCCGCAGATTCTGGAGAAACGTGCAACACAACCGTACCAAAACCTGTGCCGCTCATACGTCCATCCGAAATTCTGACCATGTCTTTCACGCCTTTCTCTAGCAGCTTTTTGGGAATTCCCATATTACCTACTTCGGCCATTCCTGGATACCCTTTAGGACCTACATTTTTCAATACCATGACAGAATTTTCATCTACCTCTAATTCAGGAGTATCAATTCGCGCGTGGTAATCCTCAATATTTTCAAAGACAACCGCTTTTCCTCGGTGCTTAAATAAAGCTTTTGAAGCTGCGGAAGGTTTTAAAACCGCTCCATTAGGCGCTAAATTACCTCTTACGACTGCAATGCCAGAATCGGGCTTGAATGGTTCTTCAAACGAAGAAATGATATTGGGGTCATATATAGGCGTATTGTCGATGTTCTCACCTACCGTCTTACCATTCACTGTCACAATCGAAGTATGCAAATGTTCTTTCATTTGATTCATCAAAGCCGGCAATCCCCCTGCATAATACAAGTCCTCCATAAAATGCTCGCCAGATGGCTGAATATTGGCTAAAAGCGGAATATTGCGTGAGAATTCATCGAAATCATCTAATTTTAAATCTACCCCTAAACGACCAGCGATGGCTGTTAGGTGAATCACAAAGTTTGTTGAACCACCCGTTGCCGCATTCACGCGAATCGCATTTTCGAATGCGGGACGAGTTAATACTTTGGACATCTTCAAATCCTCATTCACCATCTCTACAATGCGACGTCCAGAGTGCTGTGCAAGCACTTTTCTACGCACATCTGCTGCTGGTATCGCAGCATTTTGAGGCAAACTTAAACCTAAAGCTTCTACCATCGTAGCCATCGTAGAC
>CAJCBY010000004.1 GCA_903960725.1 uncultured Cytophagaceae bacterium
GTCCGTGGTCGCCTCGTAGGCGATGCTGATTTCGTTGTCTTCGGATAAGGAATATGTCATCTTAACGCGTAGGTTTCCGGGGAATCCCTCCTCCATATCTTTCGAAACATAAGATAAACTTAGGCTCTGCGCGGAGGCTGCGTCCACTTTCCATACTTTCTTATCGAAACCGACAAGGCCGCCGTGAAGGTGTTGGCCGTTGTTTTGGGCAGCAAGTGTATATTCCTTGCCATCCAGCGTAAATTTCCCATTTGCGATGCGGTTTCCAAACCGACCTACGATCGCTCCGAAGTAAGGCGTGTCTTTTATGTATTCTGCCAAAGTCTCATATCCCAGCACTACATCTTCCACTTTACCATGGCGATCTGGAGTTAGGATTTTTTGGATGATGCCGCCGTAGTTCATGATGTGAACTTCCATGCCGCGTGCATTCTTCAAAGTATACAAGGTAACAGACTCGCCCGCAGGCGTTTGACCGAAAGGTTTTCCGGGATTAGACATAGCAAAAAGGTTTTGGGACAAGAAAAAAAGGGCTAAAAAGCAAAATTTCATAGGTTAACTAGGTTTACGAGAACAATTTAGCACAAAAGATGGAAAATAAACTAATTCTTCGTAGCTTTGCACCCCAATTTAAAAATTGTTTCAAACTTAATTTCAACAGGTTAGCCCAGCTTGTTGATGTAGGCGAAAGCCAAAAGGGCACTCATTTATGTCAAAAGTAAAAAAAGATTTCGACTGGGATTTAGTTGAAGGAAAAGGCTTCGGTGGTAACTATACTGCAGAGCAAAAAGAAAAAATGGAGGCTGCTATCGAAGCAACCTTAAACTCGGTCACTGAGAAGGAAGTAGTGAAAGGTATTGTAGTAAGCAAGACTGACCGTGAAGTAATCATTAACATTGGATTCAAATCTGATGGTTTAGTATCTGCTTCAGAATTCCGCGATATGCCGGATTTGAAAGCTGGTGACGAGGTTGAAGTATACATCGAGAACCAAGAAGACGCAAACGGACAATTAACCTTGTCACGTAAGTTAGCTAAGGTGATGGGTGCATGGACGAACATCGAGAAAGCATTAGAAGAAGATACCATCATCAATGGTTTCGTTAAGCGCCGTACAAAAGGTGGTTTAATCGTAGATATCTTTGGAATCGAGGCATTCTTACCAGGTTCTCAAATTGATGTGAAGCCTATCCGTGACTTCGATATTTTCGTAGGCAAAAACATGGAGGTTAAAGTGGTTAAAATCAACCACACAAATGACAACGTAGTTGTATCTCACAAAGTATTAATCGAGAAAGATCTTGAGGCACAACGTCAAACGATCTTAACGAACTTAGATAAAGGTCAAGTACTAGAAGGTGTGATCAAAAACATGACTAATTTCGGTGTGTTCATCGATTTAGGTGGTGTAGATGGTTTACTTCACATCACAGATATCTCATGGGGTCGTATCAACCACCCTCAAGAGGTATTGAAATTGGATCAAAAAATCCAAGTGGTGGTATTAGACTTCGACGAAAACAAAAAACGTATCTCTTTAGGTATGAAGCAATTACAAGCGCACCCTTGGGAGGCTTTAGCTGCTGGAACTGAAGTAGGTTCGAAAGTAAAAGGTAAAATCGTTAACGTAGCTGATTACGGTGCTTTCTTAGAAGTATTGCCAGGCGTTGAGGGTTTAATCCACGTGTCTGAGATGTCATGGTCTCAACACTTACGTAACCCACAAGATTTCTTGAAAGTAGGCGACGAAATGGAAGCAGTAGTGTTAACATTAGATCGTTCTGAGCGCAAGATGTCTTTAGGTATCAAGCAATTAACTGAAGATCCTTGGACTAAGACTGATTTATTAGCGAAATACGCAATCGGTACTAAGCACAAAGGAACAGTTCGTAACTTAACTAACTTCGGTTTATTCTTAGAATTAGAAGAAGGAATCGACGGTTTAGTTCACGTTTCTGACTTGTCTTGGACGAAGAAAATCAAGCACCCATCTGAATTCGTTAAAGTAGGGGATTCTTTAGATGTTATCGTAATCGAATTAGACGCGGATAACCGTCGTTTAGCTTTAGGTCACAAACAATTAGA
>CAJCBY010000005.1 GCA_903960725.1 uncultured Cytophagaceae bacterium
ATGGCATTATTCCACTCCCAAGGCTGGTGTGTCATCTGAATTCCATTCGCATAAGTGTAGGTCAAAAATTCATTCCCATTGGTTTTAGGAGCATCCACTCGCACAGGACCACTTCCGTCCATATCGAGTGCCCATTGAACAATATCAAACATGTGAGCACCCCAATCCGTCATGCCTCCACCGCCAAATTCCTTGTATTTTCTCCAATTAGGGAACACATCTTTTGAGATAGGGGGAGCTAATTCCGAATTAAACGCAACTGCGTCATTCGGTCCTAGCCACTTCTCAAAATCCAATCCCGAAGGTAATTGTTCCGCTGCTAAATCATAGGCAATGGGTGGAGGACCTACATTCACTTTAATGGATTTCACTTCTCCAATGTAGCCATTACGAATTAATTCGGCTGTTTGTCTAAACTCCGGCCAAGAGCGTTGCATGGATCCCGTTTGAAAAACGCGCTTGTATTTTCGCGTTGCATCTACCATGGCACGACCCTCTTTTACTGTCAACGAAAGTGGCTTTTCGCAATAAATATCTTTGCCCGCTGCTGCTGCGCGTACCGCCATCGCTGCATGCCAATGGTCTGGGCTAGCAATGACAACAGCGTCAATGTTTTTAAGTGCTAACAGTTCTCTAAAATCTTGGTATTGGGCTATATCGGAATAAGATCCTAACGAAGATGATTTCGAATAAATCTCTTTTACGCGATCTAAAAACAGGTTAGCCTTCGCTTGATATACCTCAGAAATAGCGGCAATGCGAACCTCCCCCGTACTCAAAAATGAATTAGATAATCCTCTCCCCTGCTTTCCTGTTCCAATAAATCCTAAATTAATGAGATCGCTGGGCGCTATATAGGAAGATCCATCTGGACGAATTCCGCCCAAAACATGACGAGGAACGATGAAAAAAGAACCAAAGGCAAGGCTCGCTTTCGTCAGGAAATCACGTCTTTTAATCGAAGATGAGGTTTTCATAAGGTAGGTTTGAGGTTTAACGTTGCACTTAAAAATCAAATCAACTTAAAATTAATGGATTACCCAAAAATTCACAGCATTATTGTTCTCGAGACTAAATGCCTCTTTGTCAAATCATTAGAAATTTATTAATTTTCAACAGGTAAAATTCCACTGATGAAAAAATTAGTCTTAGGCATAAGCTTACTCCTATTAGGTTGTCAAGAAAAACAGCGCCCTAATCTCGCTAACACGCCTGAATTACAAAAAGCCTTGCAATCCATTCAGGTCTTGGACGGATTTGAAGTGGAGCTCGTTGCTGCAGAGCCGCTAGTGGAAGATCCCGTAGCCATGGAAATCGATGAAGATGGCAATTGGTACGTAGCAGAGATGCCGGGCTACCCCTTAGACCTCAGCAAAAAGGGACAAATAAGAAAACTTATTGATACTAATGACGATGGCTATCCGGACAAAAGCATCGTCTTTGCCGACGGGCTTACCCTACCCATGGGCGTCATGCGCTGGAAAAAAGGAATCCTTGTAGCGGACTCGCCTAATATCCTCTATTTCGAGGATACAGATGGGGATCAAAAAGCAGATAAAAGAGAGGTCGTCCTGACCGGGTTTTCCTTATCAAATCCCCAGCACAACATGAATACCCCGAAATTCGGGATAGATAACTGGATCTACTTAGGGCATTCTGGCGCTATCAACTCCTTTACGTATGAAGATATTTTTGGGGATAAAGGGAAAGAAATTACATTCCCCAATAAACCCAATGCCGCATTTTTACCTAAAAATGGAAACGGTCGCAATGTTCGCTTCAAACCCGATTCCTATCAGATCGAATCGCTCTCGGGGGAAACGCAATATGGGCATACAACGGATCCTTGGGGCCGACGGTTTTACACCGACAACGCGAATCATTTGTTCCATGAGGTTATCGATGCACGCTATGTCAATGCGAACAAAAACCTAGTCATTGCAGAGGCGATGGAAAAAATTCCAGACCATGGAAATGCCTGTGAAATCTATCCCATTTCTGAAAATCCGAATCATCAATTATTAACTGATGTAGGAGTGGTGACCTCCAGTTGTGGAATCACGTGGTATGATGGCGGAGCTTTTGGCAAAGAGTATAATCAGGTGACGTTCGTGGGAGAGCCCGTACATAATTTGGTTCATGCGGATATCATCGAATCCCATGGAGCGACTTTTAAGGGCAAACGCTTAGTAGAAAAAAAGGAATTTTTAGCATCAAAAGATCCCTGGTTTAGACCCGTGAATTTCTACGTAGGTCCAGACGGCGCCATGTATGTGGTGGATTATTACCGCCAATTAGTGGAGCATCCGGAGTGGATGTCGGAGGAGGTAAACAAAAGTGGGGCTCTGTACAATGGCTCGACGAAAGGGCGCATTTACCGCATCACGAAAAAAGGATCGAAGGCGATGGATTGGATGAAATCCGTGAAGTTGTCTATTAAATCTTCGGAAGATTTGGCTGAATTATTAACGCATGAAAACGGCTGGTACCGTCGGACTGCGCAGCGCTTATTGTTCCAGCGGGGAGACAAATCAGTCGCGCCAGAACTAAAGAAAATTATTGCTAGAGATCAAAAATTAGGTGCCGTTCAAGCGCTTTGGTTATTGCATGACTGGGGTATGGTGGATGCCAAAGATCTAGCGAATGCCTTGGGGTCTTCCACAGAGGGTATACGCGAAAATGCTTTGCAGGTGGCCGATCGACTCATTGTGAAACCGGGTTTTGCGAACAATGCAGACTTACAAAAACAACTAATAGGCTTAGCGGATGACCCATCTGCGCGGGTTCGATTCCAATGGCTTTGTTCGTCGAGCTACGTCCGACTGCCTAATTCGGATCAGTTGCGCGCTAAAATTTTAGCCAAAGATATTGAAGATCCTTGGGCTGGAATTGCCGCCATTGCCGCTTCGCAAGATACGGAGGAGGCTTTGCTAAAATCTTCTATTCAGACCTTAGGCACAAGTCCATCTGCAGGTAAATCCACATTTTTCAGTTACCTAGCAGCGACCTTAGTTAAGAAAGGGGATCCAGCTTTTTTGTCATTGGCCATTGACCAAAATCCTTCGAATGACTGGTGGCAAGCTGCTATTTGGAATGGCGTTGCGACACTCATCAAAGAAGCGGGAGTGCCTTTCCCGCTAGAAGAAAAACAAAAAGAGGCGCTGTTGGCTTCGTTCATGCAGACAAACCAACCCGAACTTCGAAGCGCACTTCTTTCGCTTTTTAAATCATTGGGGCTTCCTAAAAACTCAGCCCAATTCGCGTTCGTTGAGCAGCGATTTAATCAATCAAAAGATGCCCAATTTCAGCGAGATGCCTTATCGCTATTGGCCTTGCGTGGAGACGCAAAAACGCAAGCCACATTAATCCAATACCTGTCTTCGAAAAGCCCCGTTCACTTGCAATTAGGAGCCATCGAATCCTTACCAAATACCATAGCTAAGGCCGATTTACAAAAGATAAATACCTATTATCCTTCGTTATCAGGACCGGTAAAAAAAGCTTGGATTGCCTATTTACTGGAGCATGAAAATCAAGTGACCACCTTGCTTCAAGAGGTAAAGAAAAACAATATCAAACGTGCTGATTTAGAGTGGCCCCAAATTGTAGGACTGATGAATTATTACGACACGGGGATTCGGGGTTTAGCGCGTTCGGTCTTAGCGATTGCAGAAGACAGAAAGGCTATTTTGCAAAATTACCTGCCAGCGGCGGAGAAGGTTGGAGATGTGGCGATGGGTCAAAAAGTCTTTGAGGCAAATTGCACCTCTTGCCATGCCATCAAAAATTTGAAGGGCGTGGATTTTGGCCCTAACTTAAATACGTTGAAGAGTAGAAACGCGCTTTCGATTGTTACAGAGATCATTAATCCAAACAATTCCATTGCCGACAAATATGGCCAATGGGACATAGAATTAAAGAATGGCACGCGTCTGACGGGAATTATTACTTCAGAGAATGACCAAACCATTGCGCTTAAACTAATGGGAGGAACTGTTCAAAACATCTCCAAGTCGAACATAAAGTCTAAAAAAGACTTGCGCGTTTCAGCTATGCCGAATGGTTTAGAGGCGAACATCAGTGTGCAGGCGATGGCAGATTTATTGGCGTATATCAAGAAATAATTTACGCGCGCTTTAGTGTCAACCCTATTTGACCTGCATGATAGGAATTGTGATACAGAACATGTGCAAATAATTTAGCCTTCGAAACGATGCCAAAAAAAGGCGTATCAATCGTCTCATTCCATCCACCGGCGGGAGTATTTTCAATCAATTGCTCAAGCATCGCAAAGCCTTTATCCAGTAGGGCTTTTGTTGCTTCCACATCGGCACCTTGGCCTGTATCTGGTTGGCCCATCGTCGTGTTCGCCACATCACTCGGCATTCCGAAAAAATACCCAAACATCAGCATGGTCTCAGCAACATGTCGGTACATAAACCCGACAGACGATGTATTCGCATTAAGCTTTAGCGCTGCATTTGCCTGATTCACTTCGTTGAAAGCAAAACTGCAGCTTAGTTTATTTTGCTCGAGGAGGTCTCTAAAAATTTGTTGTTCCATTGCCATTGAATTGAATTTCAATATTAATTGGATTCTATTAACATTGCAAATGTGCTATGAATCTGGAGAAGGAATTTCAATTAGTAAACTATTTTTGGTTAATTTGATTCAACAAAACCTATTTAATCTCTTATGAAAATTTTCGCACTACTCGTATTTGTATCGTTCGCAGGATTCGCACAAAACAACTACAACCTTATTCCTTTGCCCAAAGAAGTCGTCCCCCAAACGGGTCAATTTGTGGTAAAAAAGTCTACAACGATTGGTTATACACATGCCGACTTTGCTCCCGTGGCGAATTTACTGCAAGAGTATCTTCAAGGGGCAAGTTCTTTCCCCATCAGCGCGAAGGC
>CAJCBY010000006.1 GCA_903960725.1 uncultured Cytophagaceae bacterium
ACAAATTCAGTCAACATACTGATTAGGTGCCTTTTCTGTTGCAACCACTTGTGTAGCTTCGTCGAATGAATCATTTATGCCAAAGTGTCCGCGCAAAGGTTTCGTCCGCTCATAAACGTGACTGTGTCCCGCTAGCACTAAATCCACATTGTATTTTTCAAAAAGTGGATTCACTTTTTCGCGCATATTTTTCATATCTGACTCGGTATCTGAATTGTGCGAACCTTTAGAATAAGGTGGCTTATGAAAATAGACGATGGTGAAGGGGAGGCGATTTGCGGCTAAGTCTTTGGCCAACCAATCATATTGATCTCCTTTCCCATCCATTACCTGGTTCCCCGCAGCATCGCGCAATTCCGTATCAATTGAAATCAAGTGCAAGGAGCCGTAATCCACTGAATAATACGATTCTGAATTAGAGGCCACGCCACCAGCCTCGCCCTGGGTAGGCATGGAAAATATTTTGAAATAGGGTGGAACGGTGGCATCGTGCTTCCCCGCGTAATCGTGATTGCCAGGGGATGGATATAAGGCCAAATTAGGGAAAAAGTCTGCCTGGTACACATCGAAAACATGCTGTTGGTATTCCTCCTCCTTGCCATTATTGTAGGCATTGTCGCCTAACCAAATCCAGGCATCGATCGGCTTATCCACCGTATAATTCTTTATGGCGTTTATCACCGCTTTTTGATTAGGTGAAACATAGCCAAAATCCCCCAGCGCCCAAATGCGCACCGACTTAGGGTCCCCTGCCTTCGGTTTGGTATGAAAACTCCCCTGATGTTTTGGCGATATACTATAGGTATAGGATTTAGATGGCCTAAGTCCTGACACTTTCACTATATGATCAATCACGCGATTCGTATCCGCAATCACGCGCGTCTTCTTCTCCCCTTTTGTCACCAACGTTACTTGGCTGGACTGAGGCGATGAAGTACGCCATTGAATCAAAACTGATTCGGAGGTCATGGATTGTAAATAAGGTCCGCGAACGATCTGGTCGTTTTGGCTAAACGCAGAAAAGGAAAGGAGAAGGAAGAGCATTTTTTTCATGGCGTTAAATTAATGGTAAATGGTGAATGGTGAATGTTAAATAATTAAAAAATGTTGAAAGGGTAGAATAAGGGAGATGAGAGATAGTAGAGTATAGAGTAGAGATGGTGAATGGTAAATGGTAAATGGTGAATGATCCTCCGGACTTCGGACTCATTCCCTCCGGACTTGTTTAGAGTAGAGATAATAGAGTAGAGATGGTGAATGGTAAATGGTGAATGATCCTTCGGACTTCGGACTCATTCCCTCCGGACTGCCCACTGACTACTGACTACTGTCTACTGGATACTGGATACTGACTACTGCCGCCAGGCTACAAAATTGGATTTTTCTCATATTCCCCCTCGAAAAATCAATAATTGTTTGTATTTTTGGGCTTTAATTGCTGAAAATCAGGCAGTTTTTATTTATTTCCAAAGAAAAAAAAGCATTATGTCAAGTTTATCCAATCAAACAGGAGTGTTGCACGGAGATGCGGTTCAAGAGTTATTTGAAATCGCTAAGAAAAATCAATTCGCTTTACCAGCTGTAAACGTTACCGGTACTAATACGGTGAATGCGGTGTTAGAGGCAGCGAAAGCGGTGAATTCTCCAGTAATCATCCAATTTTCTAACGGTGGTGGTATTTTCTACGCTGGAAAGACACTTTCTAACGAGAATCAAGCAGCAGCAATCGCTGGTTCCATCTCTGGCGCATATCACGTTCACCAAATGGCGAAAGCATACGGTGTTCAAGTGGTTTTGCACACAGACCACTGCGCGAAAAAATTATTGCCTTGGATCGACGGTTTATTAGATGCTGGTGAGAAATTCTTCGCTGAGACGGGACAACCGTTGTTCTCTTCTCATATGATTGATTTGTCTGAGGAGCCTTTGGAGGAAAACTTAGAAATCTGCGCTAAATATTTAGAGCGTATGTCTAAAATGGGCATGACGTTAGAGATCGAATTAGGTGTTACAGGTGGCGAGGAAGATGGTGTGGATAACTCTGACGTAGATTCATCTAAATTATATACACAACCGGAAGAGGTGGCTTATGCTTATGAAGTATTGTCCAAAATCTCTCACCGTTTCACGATCGCTGCGGCATTCGGTAACGTACACGGAGTTTATAAGCCGGGTAACGTGAAGTTGCAACCGGTGATTTTGAAGAACTCACAAGAGTTTATTAAGGCCAAATATAATTTGACTCCTGAAAAACCTATCAACTTCGTATTCCACGGTGGTTCTGGTTCATCTCGCGAGGAAATCCGTGAGGCAATCTCTTATGGTGCGATCAAAATGAACATCGATACCGATACGCAATGGGCATTCTGGGAAGGTATCTTAGACTTCTACAAAGCAAACGAAGCGTATTTACAAGGCCAAATCGGTAACCCAACAGGCGACGATTCTCCGAACAAAAAATACTATGACCCACGTGTTTGGTTACGTAAGGGCGAAGAGACTTTGGTAGCTCGTTTAAAAACAGCTTTCGAAGACTTGAACGCGACGAATGCGAAGCAATACTTGTAGTCGCGGAGCGACTACCCAGTAGTCAGTATCCAGTAATCAGTAAAAGCCGGAACTAAGCAGTAGTCAGTAAACAGTAATCAGTAAAAGCCGGAACTTTGTTCCGGCTTTTTTAGTTTTAATAGATTATAGAGTAGATAGTATAAAGAAAAGACAATAAATCCCGAACTTTGCACCCGTCCACTGGATACTGACTACTGACTACTGACTACTGACTACTGACTACTGGATACTGGATACTGATTACTGACTACTGTTTTATGAAAACCGAACTACACCCCTCCTCCTCCCGCGGAACAGCCGATCACGGCTG
>CAJCBY010000007.1 GCA_903960725.1 uncultured Cytophagaceae bacterium
GGTATTCGTTAGAGCTTGTGTTTGCTTTTTCTCATTCATCCACTCCACTTTCTCAATTCCCTCCTCTGTTTGCGGAATAAGCGTACCCGTAAAATAAGTTTTCATCGTATACCAACGCGTTTTCTTCAACACCAGCTTATTCTTGTGGGTGTAGGTATGGTAAGTCGTACAGATTTTTTGGCCTAATTCAGCCTTGACATTACATTCCTCTTCTACTTCTCTAACCGCGGCAGTCTCAAATTTCTCGTTCTTCTCTAGTTTTCCTTTGGGCAAATCCCATTTACCCAACCGATACATCCACAAGACATCCTGATTTTGATTGACCACCACTCCTCCTGCCGCTTCCACGAGCTGGTACAGCTTGACAATCTTTTGTTTGAACAGTTTGCGATCCTCTACAATGAGGTATAAGGCATGAAAATGAATACCAGACTTCGCGTGTAAATTCATTAGAATCTTCTCAACTTGCTCTGTACTAGCATTAATTATACACGTATGTCCACTAAAATTCTCCACTTTGAGCGGAGACAACCTAGCGTCTAAGACTAAATCAAAATCCTCTTTTGATGGCATTTCTCCCAACATCTTCTTCTTCACAATTCTGATCGGTCGATCATCAATAAAAATTACCATCTTTTCAATTTTGTGAGGCAAAATTAGAATTAAATAGTGAAAGATAAACTGAATAATTTATTTTTGTAAATATAAAATCAGAAACAACACTTTATGCAAAATTTGACGATTCCTCAAGAAGTAGCCCAACACCTTTTAAAGATCCAAGCCATTCAATTAAGACCGGATCAACCATTCACTTGGGCATCCGGATGGAATTCACCCATTTATTGCGATAACCGCGTTTCTTTGTCCTTTCCTGAAGTACGAACTTATATTAAAAATTGCCTTTCT
Organism: uncultured Cytophagaceae bacterium; assembly: GCA_903960725.1. GTDB lineage: Bacteria > Bacteroidota > Bacteroidia > Cytophagales > Spirosomataceae > Aquirufa. The sequence goes on from CAJCBY010000007.1 coordinate 907, forward strand.
GCGGCAGTAAAAGCTTATTTTCCGGATGCAGATATGATCGCTGGCGTAGCCACAGCAGGAATTGCACAAGGAGCCTTAGTGGCCGACTATCTCGACTTGCCATTCTGCTATGTTCGTCCTGAACCGAAAAAACATGGTATGGGAAATCAAATCGAAGGCAAAGTCGAAAAAGGTCAAAAAGTAGTTCTGATAGAGGACCTCATATCTACGGGTGGTAGCTCACTAAAAGCTGCAGATGCACTCAAAGAAGCAGGGGTAGAAGTCCTAGGGATGGTAGCCATCTTCACCTATGGATTTGAAATAGCAGATGAAAATTTCAAAAACCACAATATCTCGCTTTACACACTTAGTAACTACAATGCTTTAATTGAGGAAGCTGTTAAATTAGATTATGTAACAGAGACTCAATTAGTCACCTTGCAAGACTGGAGATTGTCACCTAGCACTTGGCGTAAATAATTAAGCTAGCATATATCCATCGCCATCTGTCGATTGAATCATTCCTTTTAATTCTAAATTCAGCAGAATGAGTGCTAACTCATCTTGTGGTATTTCCGAACGAAGTAAAAGCTCGTTAGAAGATAATTGACCTTCCCGATGTAATAGGGAAATGATATTGGATTCATTCAATGTGAAAAGTTTTTGACTTAGCTCAGGATGTAAAGCCAGTCTATCTTTTGCTTGCTCCCAATTCAATTCTTGCATGAAGTCTTCCCAGGAAGTATAAATCGTGGCTTTATGGTTCCGAATCAACAGATTACAACCTTTAGAAAAAGGCCGATTCAAACTACCGGGCACAGCGAAAACAGTACGATGGTAGTTAAGTGCATAATCAGCCGTAATTAAAGCACCTCCCTTTTCTGCCGCTTCTACTATCACCGTCGCATCCGAAAGTCCTGCAATAATTCTGTTTCGAACAGGAAAATGATAGGACGCAGGGGGAATGTGCGGGGCATATTCTGAAAGCAAAGCTCCAGTGTCTAAAATTTGCGCTACATACATCGCATTTTCATAAGGGTATATATGTCGAAATCCACCAGCTAAAATGGCAATGGTAGGTACCTTGTACTTTAGGCAAGCCTTATGTAAAGCAATATCAATTCCTCTCGCAAACCCACTTACTAGTATGACTTCATCTTTTATGGCTGACTGAACAAGCTCATCAGTCACTTTTTTACCCACGTCACTCGCGTGACGCGTACCCACCACAGCTACGATCCGATGCGCATTTAGATCAGCTTGACCTTTTTTAAAGAGAATTAATGGGGCGTCATAAAGATCTTTGATTCGCTGGGGATAGTCAGGATCTTCGAAATAGAGAATTTGAATCTGATCCTCTGCGCAAATTTGAAATGTCTTTTCTGCTTGCTGTAAGGCCTCTACGGCAAAGGCTTGATAGGAGGCTAATCTAAATATGTCGGGTAAATGAGGGTAGAGTGCGGCAAGTTTTTTACCTTTTACGGGACCAACTTCAGGTAAATAAGTTAAAGCGATTTGGTAAACAGCTAAAGGATAAGTGGTTTTCATCGGAGTAATTTTCCGAAACCTACGCTTATTCCATGTCTAAATCGGCCTTCATCCCTTGTAAAAAATCACGAATATCAGTTAGCTGATTAATGATGTTTTGGTGAGGATTTTTTTCCTTGCCCTTGAAATTTAATGCCTGTTTAGCTCCTTCAATGGTCAAGCCTCGTTCGTCAATTAAACTAACCAAAACCTTGATTTTTTCGATGTCTGCTGGGGTATATTTACGAATACCAGAACCAGCACGTTTAGGTGATAAATGAGGGAATTGAGTCTCCCAATAGCGAATCTTGGAGGTATTCACCTTGAAAATGGCTGCTACCTCTGAAATTGAATAATATTGCTTGCTTAATTCCATCAATAATTTTAAACCCAAAATGGGCTTCTTCAAAAAATAGACTTAATTTTGTAGTTCCATTTTATAGAGCCTAAGTAAAACTACAAAGGTTCCTTTCATTTTACAATAAAACGCATGACCTCTTCTGAGATACGTCAACAATTTCTGGATTTCTTTCAATCAAAAGGCCACTTAATTGTTCCTTCAGCTCCTTTGGTGGCAAAAAATGACCCTACCCTGTTGTTCAACAATTCGGGTATGGCGCAATTCAAAGATTTCTTTTTAGGAAACGGAACGCCGCCCTCGAAAAGAATCGCGGATACGCAAAAATGCCTTCGAGTTTCAGGAAAGCATAATGACTTAGAGGATGTGGGCTTTGACACCTACCACCATACGATGTTTGAGATGTTAGGGAACTGGTCTTTTGGCGATTACTTTAAAAAAGAAGCCTTAACCTGGTCATGGGAATTATTAACGGAGGTATTCAAATTGCCTAAAGACCGCATCTATGTGTCGGTTTTCGAAGGCGATAAAAAAGATGGTGTGCCGTTTGATCAAGAGGCATTCGATATATGGAAAGCGATTGTGGGTGAGGAACGTATTATTTACGGTAATAAAAAAGATAATTTTTGGGAAATGGGTGAAACAGGGCCTTGTGGACCTTGTTCTGAAATCCATATTGACTTAAGAAATCAAGATGAAGTTGATTCAATTCCTGGCAAAAGCCTAGTGAATGCCGATCATCCACAAGTAGTTGAGATTTGGAATAACGTATTTATGCAGTTTGAGCGTATGGCAGATGGATCTTTAGTTCCACTACCAAACAAGCACGTAGATACGGGAATGGGCTTTGAGCGTCTTTGTATGGCGATTCAGGGAAAGCAATCGAATTACGATACGGATGTATTCCAAGGAACAATCCAATACATAGCTGCTAAAAGTGGCAAGAAATATGGGGAAGAAAAATGGGCAGATATCGCGATGCGTGTCATCTCTGACCACATTCGTGCCATTGCGTTTTGTATTGCAGATGGCCAATTACCTTCTAACAACAAAGCAGGTTATGTGATTCGCCGTATTTTACGTCGTGCGGTGCGTTACGGGTATACTTATTTGGATTTCAAAGAACCTTTCTTGCACTTATTAATCCCCGGATTAGCGCAACAATTCAAAGGGGTTTTCGATGAATTAATCTCACAAGAAGCCTTCGTTGCCAAAGTAATTTATGAAGAGGAAGTTTCCTTCTTACGTACTTTGTCCTCTGGATTAGTGCGTTTAGATAAATTAATGGAAGATTGTTCAGGCAAAGTTTTATCAGGAGACGATGTTTTTGAACTAAATGACACCTACGGTTTCCCAGTCGACTTAACAGCCTTAATCGCGCGCGAAAAAGGTTTAGATATTGATGAGCCAGGTTTTAATGCAGCGTTAAAGGCACAAAAAGAGCGTTCTCGCAAAGATGCTGGCGCGAGTGCTGAGGATTGGGTAATCGTGAATGAAGGGGACGAAGTGAGCTTCATCGGATATGATTCGAATGAGACCGAAACGCAAGTTTTAAAATACCAAAAGATTCAAAATAAGGCAGGTGTTCAATATAAAGTAGTTTTAGAGACTACTCCTTTCTATGCTGAATCCGGTGGACAAGTGGGTGATACCGGTGTATTAGAATTCCAAAAATCGGGTGTATCTCTTACAGTTGTTGATACCAAGAAAGAGAACGATTTGATCGTTCATATCTTAACCGATGCTCGCATTGAAAATCTTGCAAATGAGCCTGTAAAAGCAAGTATTGCTACCTTGCGTCGCCGTGCGATTACACATCACCACAGTTCTACGCACTTAATGCAAGCCGCTTTACAGGAAGTATTGGGCAAGCACGTGGCGCAAAAAGGAAGTTTAGTGAATGAAGATTTATTGCGTTTTGACTTCTCTCATTTCCAAAAATTGACCGACGAAGAAATCAAGCAAATCGAGCAGATTGTGAATGCCAAAATTACGGAGAACATTCCTCTTTTAGAGGAACGTAATGTTCCGATTGCTGAAGCAAAAGATAAAGGGGCGATGGCCTTGTTTGGTGAGAAATATGGTGATTTTGTGCGGGTGATCACGTTTGACAAGAACTTCTCCGTAGAACTTTGCGGTGGTACTCACGTTCCATCTACAGGTGAAATCGGCCTATTCAAAATCACCTCTGAGAGTTCTGTGGCTACGGGCGTTCGCCGAATCGAAGCTATTACGTCTCAAAAGGCGTATGAATTACTCAGTGAACAAGAGGCATTATTAAGCGAAATCAACGACTTGTTGAAAGCGCCGAAAGATCTTGTCAAAGCGGTGGCTAACTTAATTGAGAGCAACTCAGCGCTTCAAAAAACGGTCGCAGCCTACCAGCAAAAAGAAGTTTCTGGACTGAAAAATAGCTTATTGAAAGAAATAGTAACTGGTTCTGTCCATTCAATTATTAAGCAGGTTTCTGCTCCTACGGCGGATGCATTGAAGAATTTAACTTTTGATTTACAAGAGAATCAGGAGAATTTGTTCGTGCTTTTAGCGGCTGAAATTGAGGGGAAAGCTAGTTTAGCGATCTCCATCTCAAAAAGTCTAGTCGAAAGCAAAGGGTTAGACGCCGGCAAAATCATTCGTGAATTAGCGAAAGAGGTGCAAGGTGGCGGAGGTGGACAACCTTTCTTAGCTACAGCAGGAGGTCAAAATCCAGCAGGTATTACTAAATTATTGAGTTTAGCGCCGTCCTATATCGCCTAGATTCTACTGAATTGAAAGAGGTATGTCGACGGATAAAAGTCCTAGCTTTTTATTGCACCAAAAGTTCCCTTTTGAACCGACACCCTCTCAGGCGTCTTTGTTTCAAAAACTAAGCACTTTTGTGCTCAATAAAGACGAATGGGCTGCTTTAACCTTTATCATCAAAGGTTATGCTGGAACAGGAAAGACAACGGTGATTTCCACCTTGATTAAGATTTTACCTTCCTTTGGTTATAAAACACAATTAATGGCCCCTACGGGTCGCGCCGCTAAGGTGATGGCTAACTATGCTAAGAAAAAAGCAAGCACCATCCATAAAAAAATCTATCGACAGGTTAGTAATCCACATTCTGGAGCGCTGAGTTTTCAACGCATGAATAATTATGCCACGAACACGGTGTTTATCGTGGATGAGGCATCGATGATTACGGATGAATCGGATTTTGGTACGAATAGCTTGTTGACCGATTTAATCGAATACGTATTTACGAATCCGGAGAATGGCCATACGGGCAATAAACTGATCTTCGTAGGGGATACGGCGCAATTACCTCCAGTAGGGAAAAGCCTCTCTCCTGCCCTTTCAAAAGACTATATTTCCTCGGAATTCCACATGGAGGTGCTGGACCATGAGTTAATAGATGTCATGCGCCAAGACCTTGACTCCGGAATTTTATACAATGCAACCGCTCTAAGGCAATTACTTTTAGCGAATTCAACTGCCATTCAATTCAATACCAAATCCTTTAAAGACATCTTCCGAATGACGGGTGAAAAAATGGAGGATGGGATGCATTATGCTTATAAGAAGTTTGGGAAGGAAGAAACGATATTACTTACCCGATCAAACAAGAGTGCCGTTCAACTGAATGAATTCGTTCGAAGAACAATCTTGTATCAAGAGGATGAGATTTCTAGTGGGGATTTACTCATGATCGTTCGCAATAATTACCATTGGTTAGAAGAAGAATCTCCAGCTGGATTTTTAGCAAATGGTGATTTCGTAGAAGTAATGAAGATCAAACGCGAAGAAGAGATGCACGGACAACGATTCCTAGATGTTTCTCTACGCCTTTGCGATTACGAAGACCATCCAACTATTGAAGCTAAAATACTGTTAGAAACCTTACATTCTTCGGAATCTGCTTTAGGAAAAGAAGCTAACAAGAAGTTATATGACTCTGTTTGCGAGGATTACGCTCACATTCCTAAGAAAAAGGAACGTACAGAGGCGATTCGAAAAGATCCTTACTTAAATGCGCTGCAGGTGAAATTTGCCTACGCCTTAACGGTTCATAAATCGCAAGGTGGACAATGGTCAGCCGTTTTTGTGGATCAAGGCTATTTAAAAGAGGAGCAAATCGACCCAGAATACCTGCGTTGGCTCTATACGGCTATTACCAGAGCCACACACGAGATATTCTTGGTCAATTTTCACGAACGGTTCTTTTCTTTATAAATTAAAGGTAGCGGCCACTCCAGCGTGGAATAGTTTTCCATCATAGATGGTCAATCCCTTGTTTAAAGCTTCATTTTGGATACAAGCTTCTGTCCATCCCAAATTAGCTAATAGATGAACATAAGGCAATGTCGCTTGCGTTAAAGCCATCGTAGAGGTCTGTGGTACGGCACCTGGCATATTCGCCACACAATAATGAACAATACCATCTATTTCATATATTGGATTTTCGTGCGTCGTAGGTTTACAGGTTTCGATACATCCGCCCTGATCCACTGCCACATCCACTAAAACAGTTCCTCGCTCCATTTTCTTCAAGTCATCGCGTTTAATTAAATGAGGGGCTTTGGCACCATGCAATAACACCGCTCCTACCACTAAGTCTACCGATGGCAATGCTTCCTGAATGGCATAGGAAGTAGAAAATTGAGTCATTACATTCGCAGGCATCACCTCATCCAAATACCGAAGACGCGCTAAATTTGTATCCATAATGGTTACGTTCGCACCTAGTCCTGCTGCCATTTTCGCAGCTTGCATTCCTACCACGCCACCACCTAAAACTAATACATTCGCTGGTTTAACCCCTGGCACACCGCCTAACATCTTTCCTTTCCCACCCTGAGGCTTGCCTAAATAAAAGGCACCTACTTGAATGGCCATACGACCTGCTACTTCTGACATAGGGGTTAATAAAGGTAAACTGCGATCTGCTAATTCTACCGTTTCATAGGCAATACACACCGCACCTGAAGCAATCATGGCCTCCGTTAATTCCCGTGAAGCGGCAAAATGGAAATAGGTAAATAGAATTTGATTACGCTTTATAAGGGAGTACTCTGCAGTTAAAGGTTCTTTCACTTTAACAATCATATCCGCTATGGCATAAACTTCTGCCGCTGAAGCTAATAAGGTGGCTCCTGCTGCCTGGTATTGCGCGTCAGAGAGACCCGATCCTTCTCCTGCTGACTTTTGAACGTATACTTGATGTCCATTGGCCGTTAATCCTTGAACACCTGCAGGAGTCAAACCAACTCTGAATTCCTGAACTTTAATTTCTTTAGGAACACCTATGATCATAATGGTAAGTTTTTAAAAGAACGGCCACCGAAAAAAAATCCGCTGGCCGTCACATTTGATGAAGTATAATACAGAACAAATATAGAAGGGACAATAAAATATCTTGCATATATTCATATAATAAGTAATATTTACTTTTAAATTCAATTAATACAGAAAAAACAGTATAATCTAATTGATTTATCACCGTTAAACCGAAAAGTTTATGGCAAAAAGTACACAACTAGATGAATTAGATCACAAGATCTTACGAATCATTCAAAATGACAGCCAAAAAACCCTCAAAGAGATATCTGAGCAAGTAAACTTGTCCTTGAGTCCTACCCATGACCGAATAAAACGGATGGAGTCTGAGGGGTACATTCAGGGCTATGCTGCTCTTTTAAATCGAAAAAAACTAAACTTAGGGCTATTAGTCCACTGCCAAGTAACGTTAGAAAAACAAAACCGAAAGAACTTTCGCGAATTCGAAGCAGCTATTTTAAATTTTCCAGAGGTAACATCGTGTCATTTAGTTTCTGGAAACTTTGACTATTATTTAAATGTGGTGAGTGCTGATGTAGAAAGTTATAATCAATTTTACCAACAAAAATTGGCAGTTTTGTCCTCTGTTGCTCACATTAGCTCCTTATTTGTGATGGATGAAATAAAACAGACCACTGCTTTACCCGTATAATTTTTGTAGCTTTGTCTTTCTATTTGGGATCGACCGGTTTTGACAGCTTATGTAGTCCGGTTGTAAGCACGTCGGGAGTTGTAGGCATTTCCTGTTCAAAAAACCTTCGAATTATAGCTGGCAATACTTCGTATGCCATGGCTGCTTAGTCTGATAGACTAACCAAGTGCCATCGTTCAGCCCTGTCCAAACTCTGCCGACGGGGGATTCTGAGCGTCGACATGCAGAGTCGCTGAATCCGATTTCTCTAACGGTTCAGTAGTATCCAGAGGATAAGTGTTAGGTAAGGTCTGATCTGAACCTATCTAACATCGAAAATTAATCAAATCTAAACGTGTAGAAAGCAGCAGTTCTCTGGGTTTGGACGAGGGTTCGAGTCCCTCCGATTCCACCATTATGCATTCATAACTTTGCAAGAAGATATGAATGCATTTTTATTGTAGCATTTGTCCTACATTAAACATTTTGGAATATATTTACGGCGTCTATTTCTTATCAACACATGAAAATACAATTAACCATCTTATTTGCCAGCCTTTCCTTTTTGTCTTTTTCGCAAACTGACAGCACAGAAGTCTTGGAGGATTACAGTAATTATGGCGAGCCTGAGGGTGTAAAAAGATATGCAACCCAGAAAGTGCTGAACCAAACACCTCAAAAAATCATCAGTCTTGGCTATGAATACACCGGAGGATTTCACATGCCGGGCCTTCGAATTGCGGAGTCCTTTTCAATTTTAGAAGACAGGCATGTAAGCCAAGTAAATGTAGTTAAGGCGCAATTGAATATTCCGGTTGTGGCAACAAACAAAATCATTTGGCAACTGGGAGCTAATTATTGGGGATCTCAGTTTCAAGTTGAAAACCCAGGAACTAATGCCTTCGCTCAACTATTAAATCAGTCATCTCTCATTAGTGCTGGAATAAATTCTACTATTTTCAAGCCGCTAAATGAGACTAATTTTATGATTTTTCAAGCCAGCGCAGATGTCAATGGTTTGTTCAATCAGCAAGCTAAAGTCACTTCCAATGCCCTTACACTCAGTGCAACGGCAATCTACGGATGGAAAAAATCTGAAAATAATATGATCGGTACAGGTATTGCTAGAACCTACCGCGCGGGTCGATTAATCTATGTTCCCGTTTTGTTTTGGAACAAAACATTCAATGATAAATGGGGAATGGAATTGTTAGTCCCAGCGAGAGGCTTTGTTAGATACAATATAAATACCTCTAATATAATTCAGGCTGGATTTGAATTAGAAGGAAATCAATTCTCTATGCCTATTCCATCTACACAAAGGGATTTATTTTACCTACAAAGGGGAGAATTTAAACCTAGAATCATGTGGGATAAAAAAATCACTGGTTTCTTATGGTTCAGCGCACAGGTGGGATTACGGTATAATTACCGCTTTGACGTCATGAATAAATACGACGGTAAAGAAGATAACGAAAGGTATTTCACAAGTAATCTCGGAAATCCACTCTACTTTAATTTCAGTCTAAACTTTGTTTCCCCTTAATAAAAAAAGGCTCCGAAAGGAGCCTTTTTTATGCCTGTTTATTTAGCCACTTGCCTAGTCCAAGTATCGGTTCTTCCAATTAAGGAAACGCCTATATAGCCACGCACCTCTAAAGAATTCGCATTGATCAATTTCATCTCGGAAGAATAGGTATTCCCGTTTTTAGGATCATAAATATTCCCTTCTTCCCATACATTATCTCCCTTATGAACAAAACCCCAGATATTAATTAAACCTAAAACTGGTTTGGTTCTAGCAGCTGGTGATTCATTATTCTTATCTACCTTAGGCTTACCTGTTTCAGGATCATTAGGCTCTTTTAACCACACTACTCTTCCCTGGTATTTAGCTCCATTTTTGTAAATTTTTACCATGGCATTACCTTCACCCGTCTTCCAAACACCCACAATTGCATCGGGGTTATCAAGGGCTACTGAACTAAATGATTGAAATACTAATCCTACCAAAAGGAAAATAAAGGCTTTCGTAAATTGTTTGCTGATTTTCATGATTAAATTAATTTATTGTTAAAAAATTGTTTTTTGTGCTACCATTTTTTCGATTTCGGCAACTGACCTTGGCGAACCTTTGGACATATTCACAGGGGCACTTTCCGTAACCAAAATATCATCCTCGATACGAATACCAATATTCCACCATTTCTTATCGCATTTACTGCCTGCAGGAATATAAATACCCGGTTCAACCGTAACAACCACACCAGGCGCTAAAATTCGAGGACCTAAATCGTGTACATCCAAACCTAAATGATGTGATGTACCGTGTGGAAAGTACGTTCTTGCCTCTTTCTCATTAGCAGCAATTCCTAATTTAATTAAACCTGCATTTACCACCGCACGAGAGGCCGCATCAATATCAGAAAAAGGAGCACCAGTTTTACAAGCAGCAATACCCGCATCTTGAGCAGCTAAAACGATTTCATATAAAGCTTTTTGAGCATCTGAAAACTTACCATTCGCAGGAACTGTTCTAGTTACATCGGCCGTATATCCGTGGTATTCCGCCGCACAGTCACTTAATAAAAGATCACCGTCCTTAATTGTCTTTAAATTAGTGATATAGTGAAGGACACACGCATTTTCAGCAGCACCGTTAATACTATTGTAACCCGGGTATTCAGAGCCCGCATTTTTAAAATGGTATTCCATGATTGCCTGCGCCTGGTACTCTTTCATTCCTGGTTTTATCGCACGCATCACGTCATTATGGCCTAGAACGCTGATAGAAGTCGCTTTTTGGATCAATGCAATCTCTTCAGGCAACTTAATTCCCCGTAAATTTCGCAAGGTGTTTAAGGTAGATCTAGATGCCAAAGGCTTAGCAGTTGCCAACACTAAACTATCCACCAATGAGGCCATGCGTGATAAAGGATCTGGTTTCGCTTGGTATTTAGTAAAGATTCCTTCTGTGCGGTACAGGGTGAATACCGAATCTACTCCTGCTAATGAAACCGATGAGCTCGTAAACTGGTCGTTAATAAATACGTTTTCCATTTTGCTCTTCGCCTTAAAGCCGTCTACTCCTAAAATTTTCCCAGTCCATAACTCTTTAAATGGATCACGGTTTTGAACAAAAATAAATTCCGTTCCTGTTTTACCTAAGAGTGTAACAGGCTGTTTAAATAACAATAAAACAGCGTTAGGCTCTTCTAGACCTGTTAAATAGTAAAAGTTTTTGTTTTGCGAATATTGGAACTCGGTATCATTACTTCGCTGCCGCGTTTGTGAGGCAAAAAAGATACCTACGCCTTTATCCGACATTTTCTCTTTAAATGCAGCCCGACGGCCGGCGTGGAATTCAGGACTTAAATAATCCGATGGATAATCTTGAGCCAAAGCAGATTGAAATGACAAGGTCGATAACAATCCGATAAAAAGATATTTGAAATTCATTGACA
>CAJCBY010000008.1 GCA_903960725.1 uncultured Cytophagaceae bacterium
CGTTCAATTCGGTTTTAATTTTCTTGATGATTTTTTGAGAAACACATTCAATAAAAAATTGTCCCCGACAAGCGATAATTTCTTGATTAATTATGTTGTTATTCTGTATTTGGATGCAGAATCCATGTGATATGCTATTTAATTTTGGGAGGATGTTAATTTGCATTCAATTTATTATTTTGCACATGAACCTCCTGTATTTGGTGGACAACATGTTAATGTTGAACATGTGTGTGAATTGAGAAATATGGGTTTGAGAGCCTATCTTCTTTACATGCCTATGGGTGAGGTTAAGCGATTTGAATCTCCTGCATCCATTATGCTGCATCAAAAAGGTATGCGTTTTTTTGAAAAAGATGTCATTGTTATTCCGGAAGCTTCTCCTAGCGTCATTAGATCCTCTTCATCTTTACCTTGTCGTAAGATCGTCCACTGTCAAAATCCATTTTATATATTTCATAGTTTTCCTGAAGTAACCTCTATGGAATCTATGGGGTATAGAGAAATGATATCTTGCAGTGGTTATACGACAAGTATCCTACGTAAATTTGGTTATCATCATCCTGTTTGGACGGTAAGGCCTAATGTAAACCCTGTTTTTTGTGAATCCGATTCATTAAAGAAATTACAGATTGCCTTTATGCCAAGAAAGCGTGAGCGTGAGACTGTCTTTTTGAAAGGTTTATTTAAATCACTCTATCCTCAATTTAAAGAGGTGCCGTGGGTGCCAATTTTTAACATGAGTCGTGAACAGTGTGCGACGGTTTTAAGGGAATCTGCTGTATTTGCTTCATTTAGTTTTACCGAAGGACTTGGTCTTCCTCCACTTGAAGCGATGGCAAGTGGATGTATCGCCGTAGGTTTTGATGGTTTAGGTGGTGAGGACTACAGTAATCAGGAAAATGGTTTTTGGGTGAAAGAAGGTGACTACTTTGGTTATGCTCACCAATTAGCTCAAGCACTCAAAGCAGCCCAGACACCACTCTGGTCAGAGGAACTAAGAATAGAATCTCAAAAAACGGTTGCTCGATATTCACCAGATAGCTTTAGAGCTGATCTGAAATCTGCATGGCTTAACATATTAGGAGATCAGTTTGATGATTACTTACTGGAGTCAAATTGACGTTGAATTTAGCGGGAATCGTTCACGTTTCTTTATGCTGGATTGTGAAGGCAAAGACCAAGTTGTTAGAGCAGTTAATCAGCATGGATGGAAAGGCTATGAGCCGCCATTGCCATTGCTGATTGCTCGCCAATCATTTTATAGACAATCATATTTTATAGATGTTGGTGCTAATACAGGATATTACAGCTTGTTGGCAGCGTGCACTGGTGCACCTAAGGTTTGGGCATTTGAACCCGTTCCAGCGATTCGTCACATTTTTGAATCTAATGTTTTAGAATCGGGATTGGGACAGAAAATAACCATTTTACCAAATGCCGTTGGTGAAAATCAGGGGAAATTTGATATGTATTTGCCGGATGATTCTCATGGATTAATTGAAACATCCGCTTCATTGAATCCTACTTTTCGACAAAATCATTCAGGAAAAGTTGAGGTCGAAGTCGTCACATTAGATGATTACTTTGTGAAAAATAATTTGATTGAATTAGGTAAGCCGATATTTATAAAGGTCGATGTTGAATCACTTGAACCACAAGTCTTAAAAGGTGGTGACAAATTATTAAATGATTATCGCCCTACATTAGCGCTCGAATTATTGCCAGGAACTGATGTCGCATTCTTTGATAATTTCAAAAAGAATTATAACTATACGCATTATTGGCTTAATCCAAATAACCGACTAGATAAACAAGAAGAGGAGATTAATCTTTCGCTGTCGAGAAGGGATCATTTATTTATGCCTAAAGAGCAAGAATCCGCATTCTGGGAAGCTATGCAGGGATAAAAACACCTCCCTATTTCACTTTAACAACGTTTGTGGCTCTCGGGGCGATTTTCTATTTTTCTTAATTGGGTGAGTTTAAACAAACGATACTAAAGTCCCATAGGATTTTGAGCGCTGACAAGGCGTAAACTTCTACTAAGTTGACTCGCTCACGGCAGATATGGAATCAATCCAAGTCGAAAGGCTTCTTCTTGGACATCACGCGGCATATGCCGGGTGTCAACGATAAGACCGTTCACCTGGATTAGCCAGACCACTGGGTTGTCTGCCATCCGGCTTGGGAGCGTCCAATTTGGATCAGCC
>CAJCBY010000009.1 GCA_903960725.1 uncultured Cytophagaceae bacterium
AACCTAAATCTTTAATATCAATTGATCAAATTATTGATTTAGAAAAAATAGAAAACGGAAAATATGCAAGGACACTTGTAGGCTTTCAGTTTAATGATAAACCGATTGAAGAATTAAACGCTGGATTTCTTCAAAAAGTAGTCAAAACAAATGAATTTGACTCACAAAAAATTAGATGGCAAATAAATGTTCCAACAAGCTGGGAATCTGTGGAATCTAGCGTATCCGGAAATGTACAAAAGCGTTTTAAATACAATTATGGGGCTTTGAACATTGATCTTTTGGTTTTTGGTTAATCATTTAACGTTTCCAGAAATCGAACAATTCCTCAAAAAGAATTAGATAAAATTTTAAAAGCGGGGAATACCATTAAAAATGGGAAATTGGCTTCGAAATCAAAAACAATAATAAATAAGAAAGTAGCCTACGTTTTTGAATATGACCTCAACCCTGGTGGAATAGCAGATAAAATAATAAATAGTTTTATTTTTACTGGGAATGGATTTTACTCAATCTCCTATTTAATTAAAAAAAACTCAGTAAAACAAGATTTGAATGTTGAATTAAAAAAATATAGACCCGTATTTAATATTATAAATAACAGCTTTAAATTTTATTTGTAGTATACCCCCTTTTTCCTGATAAAATGAAAGCACTATTCATCCTTCTTCTTGTTCTTCCATTTAGCCTAATAGCACAAGACTGGAAGGTTATTTCGGTAGGGGATAATTCCAATTATTACATCAGAAAACATTCTGAAAATCCGGGAGACACTAAAGTTTGGATCAAAGAAGAGGGACCTAAAATAGAATATACCAATTCTGCCGGAACGAAGATGCTAATTAAGGGCAAGCATATTGTCTTATGGGACATTCATTGCAATGATAAACAAATAGCGCTAATAAGTACTACCATCTATAACAGTGCCGGAACCGTATTAAACAATACAGTTATCCCATCTTACTCCGTCGAATTTCAAGATGTGATTCCAGAGTCGAAAGGTGAATTATGGCTTAATGAAGCTTGCAATCTATTTAATCCGGAAGAAATAATTCTGGAGGAGGAAGTAGAAGAATTTTTTACACCGGATACCCTAATTGCAGAAGAGTTAGTAGAGTATATTGAGCCAGAAATTGAAGTTGAAACAACAAATGTTGAAGAAGAAATTGAAATAGTTGAACCAGCAATAGAACTTGAACAATCAGAACGAGAAGTAACAGAACCTGATACAGAAGATGAAATTGAATTCTCAGAGCCATACGCATCAGAAAATCCAGAAGACGATGACCAAATCATCTACAAAAAAGTAGACGAACAAGCTAAATTTCTTGGAGGGCAAATGGCCTGGTTACGGTATTTGAAATCTAACTTAAAATATCCTCCGGCAGCCCAAAGAGCTAAAATACGTGGACAAGTCATAGTCACTTTTGTGGTCAATAAAAATGGCTCGATAGAATTGGTTAAGTTAATCAAGGGGTTGGGTTTTGGATGTAATGAAGAAGCAATTCGATTAATCAAGGCAATGCCAAGGTGGATTCCCGCCGTAAACAAAGGTAAAAAGGTGAGATCCCAAACTATGCTATCCATTTCCTTTGTTGCACCTTAAGTAAGCATCGCATACCTTTTCTTTTTACCGCTTTTCAAGTACTTTTGAGGCGCATGAGCTCAAAAGACCCGAAGGTATTTTTCATTACCCCTCCATTTACCCAGTTAAATACGCCCTACCCAGCGACGGCTTATTTGAAAGGGTTTTTGAATACCAAAGGTTTAACCTCTTATCAGGCCGATCTAGGCCTAGAAGTCATATTGCAACTTTTTTCCGCTGAAGGACTCAAACAGTTATTTGCGAACATCGAAGGTGCAGGTAAAAGTTTAAACAGTAACGCTGAGCGAATGATGCGACTAAAGCAGTCCTACATTCGCACTATTGACCCCGTTATTTCCTTTTTGCACGATAAAAATCCCACGCTTGCACACGTCATTGCAGAGCAAAATTATTTGCCGGAAGCATCCCGTTTTCAGCAAGTAACGGATTTAGAGTGGGCCTTTGGGAGCATGGGTGTGCGAGATAAAGCCAGGCATTTAGCTACACTTTATTTAGAAGATATTTCTGATTTAATTATTGATGCGGTGGATCCGCATTTTGGGTTTAGCCGCTATGCAGAGCGTTTAGGCAGATCAGCTTCGAGTTTTCAGGAGTTAAATCAAGCTCTAAATGCGCCTTTGACCTACATCGATGAATTATTAGTTGATCTATTAAAGGCCAAAATAGAAACCGAAAAACCCGATTTAGTTGCCATTACCGCGCCATTCCCAGGTAACTTGTATAGTGCTTTGCGTTGTGGGCA
>CAJCBY010000010.1 GCA_903960725.1 uncultured Cytophagaceae bacterium
GCACTTCTGCAATCGTGGTCCCTACTAAAAGAAATACGGGAAATAACGCAGCAATAAAGCTGGCTGTCTTGCTAGGCAAGTTCGTTTCATCTACTTCGGATGCAGCAAAAGATTTTAAAGGTTTGACAGGAAGATGGGCTAAGGTTTTGGCAAAAATAGGACCTGCTAAAATAATCGCTGGAATCGCCACGATGATACCTAACATCAATGTTTCCCCCATATTTGCCTGAAACTGCGCAACTAACGCAGCAGGGGACGGATGCGGCGGCAAAAACCCGTGCGCAACAGACAGAGAGGCCATCATAGGCACCCCAGCCATCAGCGGCGGAATCTTGTATTGTTGAACCAGGGAAAAAATTAGTGGAATCATTAAGACAAATCCCACATTATAAAACAAGGGAATTCCGATCACGAAACCCGTTAACATCAGCCCCCAGGTAATATTCGAAAGCCCAAAAAGATCAATTAAAGTACCTGAAATTTGTTTCGCGGCACCTGAACTCGCCACTAATTTACCTAGCATCGCACCTAAAACGAGAATGACGACCAAGGACCCGAGCGTATCCCCTAGTCCTTTTTGGATCGATTTCGCAATATCAGGCAGCGGTAAACCGAAACAAACACCCGCAAAAATACTGACGAGCAAAAAGGATATAAACGAATTGACCTTCCAGTACGTGATTAACAATACTAAAAGGCCAAGACTAGCAATTACAATTAATAAAGTCATAGAGTGAATAGGTTTTCACTCACAATTTAGCATTAAGCTTTAGAAATCGCCATATGTTTCTTCTAAATATTTCTGCATCACTAAGATATCTTCTTTAGAAGTCAAGTCTGGCACATTCTCTGCTAATGGAATCGCGACGAAACCTTTGCCCTCCCCTTCACCAAACATCACCACCGATGTAGGTAATTCTTTTTCGTTGCGGACCGGGTGGAATGGAGTTTTGGCTAAATACGGCAAGAACGTACTTGCCTCAAACACAAACACGTTCATGCTCACGCCTAAACGACCTTGTTTCGCCATTAATTCATCTGCCTGTTCTTTCGTGGGCTTCTCAATAATCTCTAGTAAATAACCCTCTGCATCCGTTCGAATCAAAGCAAAAGCGGAGATACGCTCCTCAGGATACAACAAGCTATCCCGGTGATATGAAATTAACGCTTGAGGAACCTCTGATGCCCAAAGCGTCTTCAATGCATTCACCGAATACAAGTTATCCGAATTACACACAATCACGCGACCCGTTTGCCAATCCGCGTGCTGCGATAAAGCCTGATAAACCGCATCAGCCGTTCCAGCTGGCTTTTCACGATCCGCCGCAATTTGTTGACGAGCGAAGACGATTTTCATTCCCCAAGTCGCATCCTTTTCCATTAATGACTCACAATATTCTTGAGAAACGTTATCTGTTGGATGCAAAAGTAACATCACCTCTTCGATGCCCGCTAAGTGTGCGTTATATAGCTGGTAATCAATTAAAGTCTTACCATTCTTTCCCACTTGGATCATCCCCTTAGTCACCGCATTTGCCTGTGCCACTAATTTTGGGTCTAAATCACTATTCTCCTCTGCTAAAGCTTTCTTCATCCGAGAGGCCATGCCTCCCGCTAAAATCAATAATCTCGTCTTCATATAATTTTCGTTGTTCCTTTATCTACTGTAATAATATAGGCCTTGCCTCCCACTTTTTCGATGGCTTCGACCACTTTTTCTGGATTCTCAGGGGCATAAGCAAACATACATCCGCCGCCACCTGAACCGTTTATTTTTCCTCCCAAAGCTCCCGCCTCCAGAGCTGCCTGCAACATTCGGTTGATCTTAGGCGTTGAAATCCGCTTGTGTTCCCGCAAATTTACTTGATGTTCATTTAATAAAGAACCTAATTTTTCGTCTGACCAAGCGATTTTTCCTTCAAACATCGCTTTTGCCTCTAACAACAAATCACGATCACTAATATTGGCTTGCAAAAGCACCCACTCGTCCTCTGTCAACAAATCGCGGTATTTCGCAGGATTCTTTTCTATAGCTAAATCAAAATCCGGGTATTTGGCCTGAATCTTCTGCATTCCCCCTAACATCCCAAACTTCACATGACTCAAAATACCTAACGTATCTTTAGGCTCTTCTGAATCCCCTAAAACGAAAGTCCCTAAATCTCTGGCATAGGTTTCAATGTGAATCTCAGGCACACTGCCTAAATAAATCACATTCCCCACGGCCGTTGAATACTGATCCATCATCCCACCAGGCTCTGAAAACTCCAGCACTTCAGCTTCGTAGGTGATTTCGCCTACTTGTTTTTGGGAATAGCCTAAACCATAAATTTCATTCAAGAAATTCACCCATGAAACGAGCAAAGCGGACGAACTAGAGGTCCCTGAATTGATGGGAATAGTACCGCTAACGGTTAATTCTAATCCTTTATCTAACTGATGCCCTTTCCTCCTCAACACATTTAATACACTCTTGAAATAGTCGCGTTCTTTTGTGTAGACTAAAGGATAGGTTAGCTCAAATGTCTCTTCAGCACCCACATCTGGCAAAGAAAAATGCACCACATTATCTGCTCTAAATTCCCCTTCGATTTGAATACGCTTAGAAATAGCCGCTGCAATCACGGGCAAACCTAAATAATCTTGGTGTTCGCCAAAAAGACAAATCCGGCCCGGGGTAGATACAATCATTTTATGCGGGGTGTTGAGTTAAATAATCTAGTTTGTATGCCCAGGTAGCCGCAATATTTTCTGCCTTCGTAATCGCCTCTTCCGTCTTAGGCCCTTCAAACAAATCCCGTACTGTTTCTCGAAACATACCTAGCCAACGCTCGAAGTGTGCCGGAGTAATAGGATGCATTTGATTAATCTGTAAATGAGGTCGCATGGGAGCCCCTTGATAGGCCGTGCCTTGAAACAATAACATCTCCCAAAAATCATACATCTTAGGAAGATGCGTTGAAAAATCCACTTGCATCACCTCCATAAAGACCTTTCCCACCAAATCATCTGAAGGCATTTTAGCATAAAATGCATCCACAAATGTTTTAATATCAGCCTTCGAAGTGATGTCATTTTTCATTACTTCATTTTCACTTTTGCGAGCAATTGATTCGCCACTTTGGCTCCTTGAATCACCCCTTGATCTAAGGCGGGACGGAAGTGAATACCCCCGTACAAACGAGAAATTGAAGCCTCATCTGCAGCTTGCTTAAAGGACGTAAATTTACGTGGAGGTAAGCCATAAGGAATCTCTGTGGAATCATTAAAGGCGATATTATCTCCGTATAATTTTGTCAATACCGTCGCTGCCGCACTTGAAATAGTGCTATGTCCTGACGTATACTCTGGGAATGGAGGCGTCTGCAGAATTGGTATCCATTTCTTATCGATACTATTATTGATAACCGTCTCAGGACGAATTCTGATCGATCGGTATTTCTCATCCCAGCACGAAATAAAGCCATCAAAAATGGCCATCGAGGTTAGCGCAAATGCCTCCGCTACTTGCACATGGGATTTTTTTAATTGACGTGAAACTTGACCTACAATGCCTAACCAATGCCCTCCGGGGGACATTTTCTTCGTAGCAAACATGGCATGTCCCGTGATGTTCATTTTGAAAGGGTTACAGTCCCAAAAATTCGCAATATCCCGTTGTTCATTCGTTAAGTTCTTCACCGTATTATAGGATTCCATCACCTCTTTGTAATAAGGGGATCCTGGCGTTAAATCGAATTTTGATGGAATAGGGGCCTGAAATTGCCCGGATGAATCAAGACCCACTGGACGAATCTTAGTCCAATAGGGCTCCACCGCGTCCATGTAAGCAGGAGGTGTAGGTGTCCAAGTTCCAGCGTCATTCGTTACCGTAAATCGAAAACCTCGCGTTTGTTTGTAATTATCTTTAGACGCATATTTCATAACCGATTCCGCTATCGAATCCCCTAATGCAATAGATCGATCGTATACGTCATCTGGAATGCCTGTCGCCCGGTAATCCTCTTCTAATTTCTTATCAAACTCATCATATAACTCTTGCGCAAACGTTAATTTTTTGCCCACTGATAAAAATGCGCGCGTAGAAGCTAAAGGATAGCAATATTCCTTGCCTTTTTCTGGTTGAGCTACTTTTTCAAACCCGTTGATTTGACCTACTAAAGATTTGTAGCCTTTCTCACCCTGAATCGCAGCCTCATAGCCTGCGATACTAGCATACATGTAAATACGCGATGAAACCGGTGGAGCGAAAATATCGTGGATGATACTTTCTGTCAACATCACTTCGGCACGGATTAAAAATTCTGGATTGGAGGCCGCCTTTTGATAGTCCTTATTCGAGCTAGAACACGCTGCGAATAAGAGTACGGCGAAAATGAGAATACTATTTTTCATGTAGGGCTTGATTAACCTTGCAAAGGTACGAAAAACGGCCAAACATTTCGCTGACGAAAATCAGGTTTTGGCCAAAATTTCATCCGCCGCTTTCCTCCCCGATTCAAGTGCCCCTTGCAGAGACGGAAATTCCAAATAATCCCCGGCTAAAACAATGCCTTCAGCCGCTTTTTTAATAGCTCCATAATCATCCACTAGCTGCAGCGAATGTGGTAAATCGAAACTTTGCAGGAAAGTCAATTTCTTTCCAGGTAAATGTCTTTCCAGCGCGGCTTTTATTTCTGTTTCAGAACTATTTTTCAAAGAGGTGGCTGAATACAAGGCTTTTCCTTTAGGCGCTAAATCTGGATTTACATCTGTCAAACACGTAAAATGAAGCAAGTGCTCCTCACCCACTAAGCGCAATAGGCCTGGTTGATTCACAGAGCTTTTCGCGGAAAAATAAAACGTCCTAGAACCTAAGGTTTCCGGTGATTTCACCCCCAATAACTTTGCAGCCACCCGCAAATCAACGGCTAAAATCACCGCGCCCCCTTCGATAATTTCCCCTGATTTTAGGGTAACACTTGTAGGCGAAATGGCAACTATTTCTTGATTTAATTTCAGTTTATCTGCAGGAAGCGAGGACGCCATTTGATCTGTAATGGCCTGCATTCCTCCGGCTGGAATCGCTGCATCACCATATAAAAACTGTTGCAAATAATAGAAAAATAATGACGCTGGTTGAGTCAGCGATTCTTGCAAGAAAACCCCTTGAAAAAAGGGAACTAAAAACTCATTTTTGAATCGATCAGAAAAAGCATAGGAGTTAATCAATTCCTGCGTCGTTTGTTTATTGCCATCCAAGGCGGGCACATTGCCCTGCAATCTAAACCATATTTTAGCTAACGAAAAGACATCCTTAAACGTAAGAATATCAGACGAAAACAAATCGAAGGGGCGACGAAGTGGATTAAAAAACAACTGGTCTTTCACCATTGCACCCGATTCGAAGAAGTGCAGATCAAGTTCCGCTAAGTCTAAAGAACGCTGTACTTCTGGATAGGAGGTTTGCAGTACCTGAAAACCGCGGTCTAAAATAAATCCATCTTTTACTATAGATGAAACTCGACCACCTATATAGGCTTGCTTTTCAAACAAAATGAAGTCTATCCGCTTAGTATGCAAAATAGAGGCCGCTTGTAAACCGGCTATTCCACCGCCAATAATTAAGATAGGTTTCATAGATAAATTATATTTTTTAAAACTCTGCAAAATTAAAAATGTTTAACATTCTTTTTATTAAATTGCAGTTTATAAATACAAAATTGCTGGATGGAGTACCTAATTAAGGCAGAAGGAGAGTACCAATACATTGATGAAGGACAGGGTGAAACCCTTTTATTACTTCACGGATTGTTTGGCGCATTGAGCAATTGGGCTGATGTGATTAATCATTTCAAATCTAGTCACCGGGTAATTATCCCATTAATGCCCATTCATGACATGCCCATTAAAGAGGCGGGGTGCGAGGGCTTAACTGAATTTATTGAAGGATTTATTAGCTTCAAAGCATTAGATAAATTCACCGTAATTGGTAATTCATTAGGTGGTCACGTTGCATTAATTTACACTTTGCGCCATCCGGAAAAAATACAACGTTTAATCTTAACCGGTTCATCTGGTCTTTTCGAGAACTCCATGGGAGGTTCTTATCC
>CAJCBY010000011.1 GCA_903960725.1 uncultured Cytophagaceae bacterium
ACCGCCAAAAGTCGGTTCTAACCGAGCCACCGTATCCACAAAATCATCTGGATCCGTTACCGCTAATTCAATATCAAAAACGTCGATATCAGAGAATACTTTGAAAAGAACGCCTTTTCCCTCCATTACGGGCTTACTTGCCTCTGGGCCTATGTTACCTAAACCTAAGACGGCGGTACCGTTTGAGATAACGCCTACGAGGTTTCCTTTGGCCGTATAATCGTATACTTTCTCTACATTGTTAGCAATCTCTAAACAAGGCTCAGCCACACCTGGCGAATACGCTAAAGATAAATCGCGCTGAGTCGCCGTTGATTTCGTCGGTTTTACTTCAATTTTACCAGGTTTCCCTCCTGCATGATACTCTAGGGCATCTTCTCTTAAAATGGATGAAATAGACATATATGATTAATTTGTTGATTCGTCTGCATTAAATTCTCCTTCGTGCTTTGCTATCCAGACCGTCGCCACTCCGTTCCCGATAAAATTCGTAATCGCTCTAGCCTCTGACATAAATCGATCCACGCCTAACAGGAGCGCTAGTCCCTCTACCGGAATTACTTGCAAGGCACTTAAGGTAGAGGCCAAAACTACGAAGCCACTGCCTGTCACTCCAGCAGCTCCTTTAGAAGTAACCATCAAGATACCCACAATGGTCAGCATCTGTTCCCAGGACAAAGGTACGCCATAAACTTGGGCTAAAAACAAGGTGGCCATGGATAAATAGATACTGGTACCATCTAAGTTAAATGAATAACCTGCCGGTACCACTAGTCCCACCACCGATTTAGAACAGCCCATTTTCTCTAATTTATGCATCAAAGAAGGCAGCGCTGCCTCTGAGGAGGATGTACCTAAAACAACTAATAACTCCTGTTTTATATAGCCTAAAAACGACCAAATCCGTTCTCCACAACTACGCATAATAAATCCCAACACCACAAAAACGAATATTCCCATCGTCACATAAACGGTCAGCATCAACTTAGCTAGTGGAAGTAAGGAATGTATACCAAACTTACCAATAGTAAAGGCCATTCCACCAAGAGCTCCCAGTGGAGCCAAGTACATCACGATTTTCAATCCTTTGAACACCCAATGCGAGGCCTGCTGCATCCCAGCAATCATCTTTGCTTTCCCACGAACATAGTTCAAAAAGATTCCGAAGACAATCGAAAAGCCGAGCACTTGTACCGTAAAGTTCTCTTTGAAAAAGCCTAACCAAGAGAATCCAGCTGCCTTCTGCGTATATTTTGAAATATCCCCACCTGCAATGTCTTCTCTAATGACACCAATCCCTGGCTCTATCAACGTTGAAACAGCTAATCCAATTAATAACGCGATGGTAGTAACCACTTCAAAGTAAAGTAATGCCTTACCTCCCACGCGACCCACCTTTTTCAGGTTTCCCATGTTAACTATCCCTAAACTGATCGTCAAAAAGATAATTGGGTTAATAAAGAGTTTCACTAAACTGATAAATAATCCGCTTAAAACCTCACTAAGTGTAGGGCCAAAACTCAAATCAGCCCCTAACAAATTATAGGTAAATTTCGCATCCAATACCTTTAATAGCGCTAATTCAGGTGCAAAATGACCTAATAGGACACCTAATAAAATGGACATTAAAACCCAAAATGTTAAGTTCTGGAAAATATTTAGTTGCTTCATTCGTTTAGGTTCAGTTAACAAACAAATGTAAGAATTATTAAGAAAAATCATCGCTTGTGTTTCTGCCTATATTTCCCGAATTTTGTAGGCTCAATACAATTCGATAGAAATTCAGATGTCAGAAAAAATCAAATGCCTTATCATTGGTTCCGGCCCAGCTGGATATACCGCAGCTATTTATGCTTCACGTGCTGGTTTACATCCAGTAATGTACCAAGGTGGCCAGCCAGGAGGACAATTAACGACTACAACAGAAGTAGATAATTTCCCAGGCTATCCGAATGGCATTGATGGCCCGGCAATGATGGTGGACTTAGAGAATCAAGCGAAGCGTTTTGGAACGGATGTGCGGTATGGAATGGCAACTAAAGTTGATTTTCAATCATCCCCTAAGAAGGTTTGGATTGATGATACAACTGAGATTGAAGCCGATGCTGTGATTATTGCAACAGGTGCTAGTGCAAAATGGTTAGGACTAGAAGGAGAAACAAAGTTTAATGGCCTAGGCGTTTCAGCCTGTGCTGTTTGTGATGGATTCTTCTACCGTAACCAAACAGTAGCCGTGGTAGGTGCCGGAGATACAGCTGCAGAAGAAGCTAGTTATTTAGCTAATTTGTGTACTAAAGTGCATTTAATCGTTCGTCGTGGCGAAATGCGTGCCTCATTAATCATGCAGGAACGCGTTAAGAATAACCCGAAAATTGAGATCCATTGGAACTCAGAGACAGAAGAAATCTTAGGGGATGCGAACGGTGTGATAGGTATTCGCATTGTAAATAATGTTACCAAAGCTACAGAGGAGATTGCCTTAACAGGTTTCTTCGTTGCGATTGGACACCAACCTAATACCGCGATCTTTAAAGGCACTTTAGAGATGGATAATCAAGAATACTTACTAACAGAAAAAGGGAGTACTCGTACGAGCATTGAAGGCGTTTTCGCTTGTGGTGACGTGCAAGATACCATTTATCGCCAAGCAGTTACTGCCGCTGGAAGCGGCTGTATGGCGGCATTGGACGCGGAACGTTGGTTAGCCGCGAACAATTTACATTAAACCATTCTATATGAGAGTTGTAAGCTATATTTTGGGATTTATGTTGCTGCTTTCGAGTTTGATCTCGAATGCTCAGGAGCGTAATTTATTCAAGAAAAACACTAAAATTGAAGTAAAATCGAACTCTCAACTCTTTCAAGAAAAAGACAAGAAAAAAGACGAGCTAGATGAACTTCCTCCCCTTCTTTTCAGAAATGAAACAGAGTCTATCGGTGTTACGGCTGGATCAGAAATGCAAGAACGCAAATTTGAACCCATTAAAGTAGTGAATGCCACTATCAGCAATTTTGATACCACTTCTATCGATGAAGGTGAGAATCTAATTGTAGAAATTGAAGAAGAAGCAGCGCCTGAGGGAACTGAGGACTATGTGAATGTTGCCTCTTATTTTGCCATTTGGAATACAAAATCCATCGATCCCTACGATATAGATGCCAAAGATTTTGATGAACCCGTTGACATTGAATTATACAATACTGCGGCAGGTAAAAATTGGGCAGCGCCATTAAATACCATTAGACAAACCAGTCCATTTGGACCACGCTGGGGCAGATTACATGCCGGCGTCGATCTAGATTTAGACACAGGTGACCCTATCTATTCTGCCTTCGATGGCATAGTCAGAGTAAGCAATTACAATGCAGGTGGTTACGGAAATTATGTCGTAGTTCGCCATTATAACGGCTTTGAAACATTGTACGGCCACATGTCTGCTAGAGGAGCAGAACCTGGTACCATCGTAAAAGCCGGCGATCAAATAGGTGTAGGAGGAAGCACAGGTCGTAGTAGTGGACCTCACTTGCACTTTGAAACCAGGTATGAAGGGAATCCGATGAATCCCAAAAACCTCTACAATTTCAATCCATTTGAACCTGTTTCTGATCACATTACCATTACATCTAGGTCATTTGATACGCGTTCTTTGACACTAAAAAATGAATATGGTGCAGTGGGCGATAAAGTTCGTTCCAGAACCAAGGCATGGACTAAGGTCAGGAAAGGGGATTCTTTAGGTGCAATTGCCAGACGCACAGGCGTATCGGTAGCGAAATTGAAGAAATTAAATGGCATGAAGAGTTCTACCATTATTCGTCCGGGTCGCAAAATACGAATTCACTAATCGCCATGAAACTAGATATCCTTGTCATGGCCGCTCACCCAGATGACGCTGAATTAAGCTGTTCTGGAACTATTTTAAAGCATATAGCAGCGGGCAAGAAAGTAGGCATAGTCGATTTCACCCGCGGGGAATTGGGCACACGAGGCACTCCAGAAATCCGCCGACAAGAATCCGCGGATGCCACTAAAATTCTAGGATTACACGCTCGGGAAAACCTTGGTATCCGTGATGGTTTTTTTAGAAACGACGAAGAAACCCAATTAAAACTCATCGAAGTCATTCGCAAATACCAGCCAGAGGTTGTTTTAGCCAATGCCCTAGAAGACCGCCACCCAGATCATGGGAAAGGTGCACAATTAGCCATTGATGCGTGTTTCTTATCAGGATTACGCCAAATCAAAACCGGCGATCTTCCCGCCTGGAGACCAACACAACTCTATCATTACATTCAAGATCGGTATTTAGAGCCTGATTTCGTCGTGGATATTTCGGCTCATTGGGATCAAAAAGAATCCGCTATTCGCGCATTCAAGAGTCAATTCTTTGATCCATCCTCTACGGAGCCAGCCTCCTACATCTCTAGCCCAGACTTCTTACATTTCATCCAAGCGCGAGCGATGGAGATGGGACATAAGATTGGGGTGAAGTATGGGGAAGGGTTTCAGAGTCAGAAGACGATAGAGAAGAAAATTTTTTAAATTTCAAAGAGCAAAGTTCAAAGTTCAAAGTTGGAATCAAAAAAAGCGGCTATTGCCGCTTTTTTTGATATAATCGAGAAATATTTAATTCTTAAACCATCGCCGCAGGCGATACCATCTTTGCTCTTTGAACTTTGCTCTTTGCACTTTGAAAAAGCGGCTAAAGCCGCTTTTAAGGCGCTACCCGATAACACTCCCACTCCCCATTCTCCCTGGCATCATATACCACTCGATCATGTAAACGAGATGGTCTTCCTTGCCAAAATTCAAAATAGTCTGGTACTAATCGGTAGCCTCCCCAATGGTCTGGCTTAGGAATCTCTTTGCCTTCGTATTGCGTTGCTAGTTCAGCATAACGCTGTTCTAATAATTCGCGGGAAACACGGGCACTTTGCTCCGATACCCAAGCCCCTAATTGGGATTCGCGCGGACGGGAGTGAAAATAAGCAGATGATAATTCCACAGAGAGTTTTTCGACGTGGCCTTCGATGCGGATTTGGCGCTCTAATTCAACCCAGAAAAAAGTGATGGAGGCTTGGGAGGTGAATGCTAAATCTTGGCCTTTACGGGATTCGTAATTCGTAAAAAAGCTGAACCCATGATCGACTGTTTTTAATAAAACGATGCGGCCAGATGGGCGACCTGATGCACTTAGGGTGCTTAAGA
>CAJCBY010000012.1 GCA_903960725.1 uncultured Cytophagaceae bacterium
GATTACCTGCATATTTGGTGAGCCAGTTGAAATAGCCGGACTTAAAGAAGAAGACTTGGAAGATCTAAAGTCAAAAGTTCGTATGCGAATGGAACAATTAATGAAAAATCCGAATTAATACTTTAACTTTTTCTCTGTTAAGTCTTTAGCTTTTGGCAAAGCAGGCAAACTTTTGATTCCTTTTGGACGCCCGGAAATATTGAACGTTTGTAATGACCTTGTGATGTAGTTGATTAGGGCGTATTCATCCCAAGTAGATAAAGATGAATAGTCAGGACGAAATGCAAGCATGAAATTTTTCAAATCAAGACTATCCAATCCGGTAATTTTTCGTACCGTGTTTGAATTAAATCTACGATCAACCTCCGTTTGCTGGAGCTCATTGGAATAATAAGAGTAAGTTCAATTAAGAAATGCAACAAAAGCTAAATAAATGATACCAGATAGCAGACACTATCCGGTATCATTTAAGGAAAAATTAGACTTTTGATTTGCGAATGAAAAAATCACATTTAACCATAGACCAAAGGTATACAATCCAGCATCAAAAAGAAGCTGGACTTACCCAGACAGCCATAGCCATCCAGATAGGCAAACATAGATCGGTTGTTTGCAGAGAATTGAAACGAAATGAAACCAGCAGAGGGCACTATAAGGCTCAGCAAGCTATTCAGTTATGTGAAATCAGAAAAGAGCGTTTAAAACGTCCGAGAAAGTTTTCCATTGAAATGGAAAAAGAAATCAGGAAAGCACTCACTAAAGAACAATGGTCGCCTGAACAGATTAAAGGCTATTCGCAAAAGAAAGGTATTCAGATGGTGAGTCCTGAGCGTATTTATCAGTTGATCCGCAAGGATAAACTGGAAGGCGGTGATTTATATAAACATACCCGCCATAAGCTAAAACATCGAAAGAGGCCTGTAGGAGGCAAACAGATTGTTATTAAAGACAAAGTTTCCATTGATGACAGACCAGCCATTATCAATGAGAGAAAACGCTTTGGAGACTGGGAAATAGATACTATCGTGGGTATGGAACATAAAGGTGCTATCGTTACGATCGTGGAAAGACAAACAGGTTTTCTATTTATGAAAAGGCTTCCTAAAGGTAAGGGCGCTAAGGGCTTGGCTGCAACTGTGATCGATCTTCTGCTGCCTTATAAACAGGTGATTCATTCCATTACATCCGATAACGGAACTGAATTTGCAGAACATAAGTTGATTGCTAAAAAAATCGGTACAGCGTTTTTCTTTGCTCATCCTTATTCTTCCTGGGAAAGGGGACTAAATGAAAATACAAACAAGCTAATTCGTCAATATATCCCTAAAAAACAAGCATTTAACCTGTATAATGAACAGGATATTAAGGATATACAGCATAAAATAAACCGAAGACCTAGAAAGAAACTAAAATTCGATAACCCTAAAAATGTTTTTTACACTAACTTAGATAATCTTGTTGCATTGGTGAGTTGAATCTACGTTTTCGATAATTATTCCATAATAATTAACATTGCCGTTTTTCAAGGTAGCTATTGATAATTGAGTTTTATCAGGAAAATCATTTGTTTTGGAGTGAATAGTCTTGGCCACATCAACTGGAAAGCCTAACAAATCATTTATCAATTGTGATTTATTGTCTTCAACAAAAGGTTTAATATTGAGCCGGTTATCAAACTATTTTCATCAATTGAAATATTAACCGCCAGAATTGATTTTTCAAAATCTGTTTTATAA
>CAJCBY010000013.1 GCA_903960725.1 uncultured Cytophagaceae bacterium
GCTCGATCAGCATAATCGATTTGATTTTGCAAATCCTTATAATAAACCTCCATCGAGGTTTCGTAATTATTACCCTCCGATCCAAAATTCTTAAATAATCCTAAAGCAACTTGATCTACAATCTGTGGCTTAATGTTATTTGTAGAGGATGTCCACACGTCTAATGGCGTAGACGCAGCCGTATTGGACATTAAATGTATGTATTGAACTAACCTATTGTAGCTTAACTTAAAAGAGGATGATTCATTCCCATTTAGATTCAAAGCAAATCTAGGCTCCCAATTACCGTAAGAAGCAACAACCGCATTCGGATCCGTTTGATTAATTTTCAACACATAGCCTGACGGATTTTCTGTACTAGCTGGCACCGGAATTCGATCATAATATTCTCCATTCAAACTCTTGTAATCATAATGCGAATAACGGACACCATATTGAATGGTTAAACGCGAATTGATTTTCCAATCATGACCTACGTAGGCTGACGCTTCAACACCTTGTTTATTCGCTTGGCCAAACTCCCGTTTTTCTCCATTCGATGTAGCATTTGCTTTACCGGGAGTGAAGTCGTACGTCAGTAACTGCCCTCCAAAGCTTATTGTATTATCAGGTCTAATATAATAGGTGAAATCTGGCTTTATACTTAAGTTTTCAATATTCGAAGTCCATTTAAACGCATCACTAGGTCGCTTGTTTTCAATATCAGAATCTAACATGTAATCGTAATTACTGTAGAACGCTGTGGCATTCATAAATAATTTATTCGAAAAAACGTGATTCCAACGCGTAGATAAAGTCGCATTGCCCCAATTGAAACCGAAGCCCGTTCCAAAGACATCACGTCCAAAATACCCTGACATAAAGACGGTATTCTTCGAGTTGATGGTATAATTTACTTTGGCTGTTAAATCATAGAAACTAAAGGAGGCATTCGCATTATCACCCGTCAAAAAAGGCTTAGCTAACACATCGATGTAGGAACGACGTGCCGCCACGATAAAGGATGCTTTGTCTTTAACAATGGGAGCCTCAATAGACAAACGAGAGAATATAACTCCAACACCACCATTAACCTCTAACTTTTTCGCATTGCCCTCCTTCATTTTAACATCCAAAATAGAAGAGGCCCGACCACCGTACATTGAAGGAATACCCCCTTTAAACAACTTCACATCTTTCACTGCATCTGGGTTAAAGACAGAGAAAAAACCAAAAAGGTGGGAGGAATTATACACGGGAGCATCATCTAATAAAACCAAATTTTGATCCACGCCGCCGCCTCGCACATTAAATCCAGATGCACCCTCCCCCACTGTAGAGACACCAGGCAATAATTGAATGGCTCGCACTAAATCAACCTCTCCTAAAAGCGCTGGAATTTTACGAATGGTTTTCATATCTACTTTATTCACAGACATTTCAATCCCCGTTACATTCTCATCATTTGCACGCGCTTTCACAATTACTTCCGCTAATTCCCTAGCATCCGTACTTAACTCGATTGATAATTCCTGCGATTTAGCACTTACTTGAATCTCTCTTTCCAATTTTTTAAAACCTGAGGAAGAAAAAACAAGGGTATATTTTCCTAAAGGAAGCGTTAAACTGTAAAAACCATAGGTATTCGTCACATTTCCCGTTTTTAGCTCCTTTACATAAACACTTGCCCCAATAAGCCCCTCTCCACTAGCGGCTTCTTTTACATAGCCGCTAATAGTAGACTTTTGAGCCCATATGAGTCCTGGAAAAAATAGAAATAGAAAGAATAATTTAAATCGCATAGTAGTAAAAACTCAAAGATACGGGTAATTGTTTTTCCTATCCATTAAATTATGATAAACGGAAATTCAAATATTTTTCTACACAATCGGAAACATACTACCGATTTAGTTTTTTTATTATAAATTTCAATTACATTTGTCAAAAACCTATTAACAATGGATCTACAAGTATTCGGGCAAATCGTAAGAGAAAAACGAAATTCATTAGGATTAAAACAAGAGGAACTAAGTCAAAGAAGCGGTGTTGCCATCAAGACGATTCACAGCATTGAATTAGGAAAAGGCAACCCTGCCATCAAAACTATCTTACGCATATTCGACGCACTCTCATTAGACCTTCTGGTTATAGCTTCTAAAAACGCACAAAAATAAGATTATGGAACAAGAAATCAGCTTTGAGCGCATTCCAACACATATTTTTTCGGACTCTGAATTAGCATCCAAATCAGTTGCTAAAGAAATAGCCGACTTAATTCGCAAAAATAACCTAGCTGGCAAACCGAGTATTTTAGGTCTGGCCACTGGCTCATCTCCTAAAAAGGTCTACCAAGAATTAATCAGAATTCACCGAGAAGAAGGCTTGAGTTTCAAAGATGTCATCACGTTTAATCTGGACGAATACCACCCAATGGAACCCGATTCCATCCAGAGTTATGTTCGATTCATGAAGGAACAACTCTTTGACCATATTGATATACCGGTAAATAATTACCACTTACCTGACGGAACCTTGCCTTTAGATAAGATACCCGAGTTTTGCAGAGACTACGAAGCAAAGATTGAGCGCCTTGGCGGTTTTGATTATTATCTATTAGGCATTGGACGCAATGGACATATCGGATTTAACGAGCCGGGATCAACGATCAATTCCAAAACGCGCCTCATGACATTAGATATTGCGACGAAGATTGATGCGTCCCCTGATTTTGGAGGCCTACAAAAGGTCCCTAAAAAGGCCATCACGCTAGGTATCGACAGCATCATGAAGTCGAAAAAAATTGTCTTGCTTGCTTGGGGTGAGCATAAAGCAGATAGTGTAGCAAAAGCTGTGGAAGGTACGGTAACCTCCGACACCCCTGCTTCCTACCTTCAATTGCACCCGAATGCATCCTTCATCTTAGATGAAACAGCGGCTTCGATGTTAACACGCATTAAAACTCCTTGGTTAGTGGATTCCGTAAATTGGGATCGTAACATGATCAAAAAGGCTGTAACCCACCTTTCTTTGACCTTACAGAAACCGGTTTTAAAACTCACTTCAAAAGATTATAACGAACAAGGTTTGTCCGAACTTCTTTCCTTGTATGGACAAGCCTACGAGATCAACATTGAAGTATTCAACTACTTGCAGCACACGATTACCGGCTGGCCAGGTGGAAAACCGAACGCAGACGATACCTATCGCCCTGAACGCGCCTTCCCTGCTAAAAAGAAAGTATTAATCTTCAGCCCGCATCCCGATGATGACATTATCTCGATGGGTGGAACTTTCCAACGTCTGCATGACCAAGGACATGATGTACACGTGGCTTACCAAACAACCGGAAATATCGCAGTAGCAGATGATGAGGCACTTCGTTTCGCTGAATTCGTAGTCGATTTCAATGAAAAATTCGAAAGCCCTAATGCAAAAGCAAATCGCATTTACAAGGAAGCCATTAAATTCCTTAAAAATAAACCTGATTCGGAAGTTGACATTCAGTCCGTTCGAGAAATAAAAGGTATCATTCGCAAAGGCGAGGCTAAGAATACCTGCCGCTTTGTGGGAATCAAAAAAGAAAACGCGCACTTCTTAGAAATGCCTTTTTACGAGACTGGAACGATTCGCAAGAAACCGATTGGAGAAAAGGACATTCAAATCGTCATGGACCTCATCGAGGAAATTCAACCGCATCAAATCTATGCGGCCGGAGATTTAGCCGATCCACATGGCACTCACAAAGTATGCTTAGATGCCATCATGGAAGCCGTTACGCGCTTGAAACATAGAGAATACATGAAGAGTTGCTGGGTGTGGCTGTATAAAGGAGCTTGGGCAGAATGGGATATTGACCAAATCGAAATGGCCGTACCTATGTCACCAGATCAAGTATTTAAAAAGAGAATGGGTATCTTCAAGCACCAATCCCAAAAAGACGGTGTGGTGTTCCAAGGAGATGATTCGAGAGAGTTTTGGCAACGCGCTGAAGAAAGAAACCGAGCAACGGCTTCCATCTATAACGCACTAGGCCTAGCGGAATACGAGGCCATGGAAGCCTTCGTACGCTGGAAATTCTAATCTTATTTTAACGCAGCATACAAAATCTCCGCGGCATGCTTCGCATGCCGCTTCGTGCCATCATGAATTTGATGACGGCAACTGGTTCCCGACGCGACGATATCAACCTCATCCGGCTGTGATCGCACGGCAGGAAATAAAACCAACTCCCCTATCTGCATAGACAAATCATAATGCTCTTTCTCATAGCCGAAAGAGCCTGCCATCCCGCAACAGCCGGATGGAATCAATTGAACCTCAAAATTCTCAGGCAAGGAAAGCGCCTTCTTCGCTGCCACCAGCGAAGAGATCGCTTTTTGCTGGCAGTGGCCATGTAATTTCATCAGCTTCTTCTCTGAACTAAATGCGGAGGACATAATTCGCTTGGCATCTGCCTCTCTGGCGATAAATTCTTCGAGTAATAAAGTATGCTTAGCTAATTCTTGCGCCTTTTCCACCCATTCATCCGACACTAAATCCGGGTATTCATCGCGGAAGGTTAAGATGGCTGAAGGTTCAATTCCAACCAAAGGCGTATTTTCCGAGATCAAAGACGACCACAAGCGCACATTTTGCATGGCTAACACACGTGCTTCATCTAACATTCCTTTGGATAGGTAGGCTCGTCCTGAGATTGGATGTGGAATCGTCTTCACCTCATAACCCAAACGTTCCAAAAGCAGCACGGTAGTGCGACCAATTTCAGCATCGTTAAAATTAGTAAACTCGTCCACAAATAAGTAAACTGATTTTTCTTGCACTGGGCTCGTGCGCGAATTCAACCAAGACCACAAAGTCTGTTTCGCCAGTAAAGGCATCGTGCGGTCTGGGTGGAAGCCAACAATAGCATTCGAAATACGGCGAATCGCCGGCGTTCCCATCACAAAATTATATAAGAATGGAACGTAGGACGCGATAGTAGATAGTTTCGCAAAGTTACCCACTAACCAAGATCTCACGGGTAAACCCTTCTCTTTTTGGTACTGGTACAAGAATTCCATCTTCAATTTCGCAACGTCGACGTTCGATGGACACTCTGCCTTACAGCCTTTGCAGGCTAAACACAGGTCCATTACTTCCTTTATCTCCTCATGAGCGAAGCGATTAGGCTGTTCTGAACGCGTTAGAAACTCCCGTAAAATATTAGCGCGTGCTCGCGTTGTTTCTTTTTCATTTCTAGTTGCCATAAAGGACGGACACATCGTTCCACCTGAAATAGGCGTCTTACGGCAATCACCCGAGCCATTACATTGCTCTGCATGTTGCAACACATCTTGATCCTTATAGCGGAAAGCCGTTTTAAATTCAGGCGTTTGTTGGCCGGCTTCATAGCGTAAGAAGGTATCCATCGGAGGGGTATCCACGATTTTATTTGGATTAAAAATCCCATTCGGATCCCACCAAGACTTCAATTCTCGCATTAATTGGTAATTCTCCTCTCCCACCATCCAAGGAATAAACTCCCCTCTCAAACGACCATCCCCGTGTTCTCCAGATAGAGAACCCTTATATTTCTTTACTAATCGAGCAATCTCTTCCGCGATATGGCGGAATTGTTGGTGCCCTTCTTTTGTCTTCAAATTAATAATCGGACGCAAGTGTAATTCTCCAGATCCTGCATGCGCGTAGTGCACACAATACAAGTTATTTGCTTGTAAAATCTCGTTGAATTCGGCGATAAAGGCAGGCAAGTCGTTTACATCTACTGCCGTATCCTCGATTACGGCCACGGCCTTTTCGTCACCCGGAAGGTTAGACAATAACCCTAACCCCGCTTTTCTTAAATCCCAAACCTTCTTCACATCGCCTCCCGTCACAAACGGGAAATGATACCCTAAACCCGCTTTGCGCATGGCTGCTTCGCAAGCCTGCGCTTGAGAGGCTAAATCTTCCGCAGAATCCGAACGTAATTCAACGACCAGAATTGCTCCCGGATCCCCTTCGACAAAGAAGCGATTCTGACGTTGTTCCGGATTCGCCTTTGTGCACTCTAAAATATAATGATCCATTAGCTCGGAAGCTGACGGATTGAATTGCAAGGCAATCAGATTAGCTCGTAAAGCTTCATCGATGGTATTAAAATGGCCACAAACCAAACCCAAATGAGCCGGTGGCAACGCATCTACGTGTAATTTAATTCGAGTGGCAAAGCACAACGTCCCTTCTGAACCACTGATGAGCGAGCAAAAATTGAACGGCGCGTCAGTTTGCTCAAATGCATTCGTATGTAACAACATATCCACCGCATAACCCGTATTTCGGCGATGAATACTCGGCTTTGGAAATTCTTCAATTATATTTTTCTGGAGTTGCGGATCAGACAAGGACGCAAGGGTCTTCTCATAAATTCCGTGCAGACGAGAACCTTTTTCTAGCGTTTTAATTGTCTCAAAGGGATCTTCCGCTGTAAAGTGAACCGGTGTTCCATCCGATAAATACCCTTCAATCTCTAACACGTGATCCCTTGTCGAACCATAAATGACTGAATTAGACCCACAGGAATTATTCCCCACCATTCCACCGATCATCGCGCGGTTTGCAGTAGACGTTTCAGGACCAAAAAACAAACCATGCTTCTTCAACTCCACATTAAGTACATCACGCACAACTCCTGGCTCCACCCACACGTAGGACTCTTCTACATTAACCTCCAAAATTCGGCAGAAAAACTTAGATACATCTACCACTAGACCTTCCCCCACTACTTGACCTGCTAAAGAGGTGCCAGCCGTACGTGGAATTAATGGAATGGAATGCTGATCAGCAAATCGAATGATCTTCTCTATATCCTCCTGCGTCTCCGGAATCACTACCCCTAAAGGCATCTCGCGATAGGCTGACGCATCCGTGGCGTACAAAGTCTTCATCACTGTATCCGTATGAAGCGTCCCTTGCAAGGTGCTGCCTAATGTGGATAGAAGAGATTCGCTGATTTGGGTTGCCATGGTTTATTTCTTAAGCTGCAATTTACACAAAGCGCTGATTAGTAACAATTGAGCCACAATATAAGTACTCATTACCACCGTAGATATCCCCGGAAAAGAATAATAAAACTTTCCAAAAGCCAAAACACTATCAGATACCACAAATAAAAATGCTCCCCATACAATCAGTTGATTTCGTAAGCGAATCGCAAAGTACAACATGGAACCTAGTGCAAATGCGTACAAAGTCACCGGAATCTTCATCCCACCCGCTAAATATGGGTTCAAAAAGGCTAAGAAGGAGAACACATAAATAATCACGCCAGCCAAAGGTTTTCGCGCATGCGCTGGAACCCACGCCTCATCTGAGGCTTGTTTAGCAAAAAGGCGAATATAGCTAACCTGCATAATTAAGAAGGACCCAAGTCCAAGCTGAAAAAACAAGGGGTTATTTCCAGGAATCAGTAAAAAAACATCCCCAAGCAAAGCAAAAACGGCTGTAAAGAATAAGACCGGCTTTGGATTTTCTTGCGCGATATGACCCATCAATAAGATCAGCAGCAAGGGTTTAGTTACATATCTAATTTCTGGAAATGCCGGGAACAATACAGGGGAAAAAAGCTCTGCAAGCGCATCGATAAAAAAGAGTTTTATAAATAGGTCTTTCATTCTGTAGATTTTCTAGCGATTCAAAAAAAAATCACTCAACGCAAACGGTTAAGTGATTTTTCTTTAGCTCAGATTAGGTTTGGATCAAGATCCGCATGCCTCACAAGCCTCTGGATTGTCCAAAGAACAAGTCATATCTGCTTTATTTTGTTCATCACTGTTATCAAAACTCGCTGCCGCTGCTTTCGCTGCTGCCTCAGAGTACACTAATTCAGTTTCGTTCACTAAATTCGTTTGCTCGATCGCTGGCTCTGCTTGTTTCTCCACAGTGAACTTAATCGCATCGGTTGCCGCTTTCGTACGTAGGTAATACATACCTGTTTTCAAGCCAAGCTTCCATGCATGGAAGTGCATCGATGTTAATTTACCGAAGTTCACATCTTGGATGTGGATATTTAAACTTTGAGACTGGCAAATGTACGCTCCACGATCAGCAGCCATCTCTAGGATAGTTTTTTGCTTAATCTCCCAAACTGTTTTATATAATTCCTTCAAGTTTTGAGGAATTTCCGGAATGCTTTGAACAGATCCATTCGCAATGATCAACTTGTTCTTCATCGAATCATTCCACAAGTTTAACTTGATCAAATCTTTCAATAAGTGCTTGTTCACGATCGCAAATTCACCTGATAATACACGACGAGCGTAAATATTAGACGTGTATGGCTCAAAACACTCGTTGTTTCCAAGGATTTGGCTAGTAGAAGCCGTCGGCATTGGCGCAACTAATAGTGAGTTACGCACACCGTTCTCTACTACTTTCGTGCGTAGATCTTCCCAATCCCAGTTTCCTGAAGATGGAGTCACATTCCACATGTCGAATTGGAATACTCCTTTCGAGATAGGTGAACCTTCCCATGTAGAGTAAGGACCTTCTACTTTTGCTAATTCCATCGATGTTTCCATCGCTGCGAAATAGATTGTTTCGAAGATATCTTTGTTCAATTGTTGTGCTTCCGCCGATTCAAATGGCATACGTAACAAAATGAACACGTCAGCTAAACCTTGAACCCCTAAACCGATCGGACGGTGACGTAAGTTCGAGTTCTCTGCCTCTTTTACTGGGTAATAGTTCACATCGATGATCTTGTTCAAATTGCGAGTAGCAATCTTAGTCACATCGTATAATTTCTTGTGATCGAAACGCAAAACGCCATTTTCGTCAGCGTTCACGTATTTAGGCAAGGCTAAAGAAGCTAAGTTACAAACCGCTACTTCGTCTTTCGCTGTATACTCAATGATCTCCGTACATAAGTTCGAAGACTTGATCGTACCCAAGTTCTTTTGGTTTGACTTGTTGTTTGCATGGTCTTTAAACAACATGTAAGGAGTTCCCGTCTCTGTTTGAGATTCTAACACCTTAAACCACAATTCTTGTGCTTTAACAACTGTACGCGCTTTACCCGCTAATTCGTATTTCTCATACAAAGCTTCGAATTCAGCTCCGTGCGTATCCGCTAAACCTGGACACTCATGAGGGCAGAATAAAGACCACTCTTCATTGTTCTCTACACGCTTCATGAATAAATCTGGAATCCAAAGCGCATAGAATAAGTCACGCGCGCGCATTTCTTCTTTTCCGTGGTTCTTCTTCAATTCTAAGAATTCGAACACATCTGCGTGCCATGGTTCTAAGTAGATCGCAAAGCTTCCTTTACGTTTTCCACCCCCTTGATCAACGTAACGTGCCGTATCATTGAATACGCGTAACATAGGGATAATACCATTTGAAGTACCGTTCGTTCCCTTGATATAAGAGCCTGTTGCACGGATGTTGTGGATGCTTAATCCAATACCTCCAGCAGACTGTGAAATCTTCGCTGTTTGCTTCAAGGTATCGTAGATTCCTTCGATCGAATCATCTTGCATAGTAAGCAAGAAACAAGACGATAATTGAGGCTTCGGAGTACCCGCATTAAATAGGGTCGGAGTCGCGTGAGTGAACCAACGCTCAGACAGTAAATTATAGGTCTCAATAGCAGCTGCAATATCTTTTTTGTGGATACCTACCGCCACACGCATTAACATGTGTTGAGGACGTTCTGCGATTTGACCATCTAGCTTTAATAGATAGGACTTCTCTAGGGTCTTAAATCCGAAGTAGTCATAACCAAAGTCACGGTCATAGATGATTGCCTCATCTAGTTCTACCGCGTTGTTTTTGATGATGTCATATACCTCTTTTGAAAGAAGAGCAGCATTTTGGCCTGTCTTAGGATCGATGTACGTAAACAAACGCTTCATCGTAGCCGAGAACGACTTCAATGTGTTCTTATGCAAGTTAGAAACTGCTATACGAGCTGCTAGAACTGCATAATCAGGGTGTTTTGTCGTCAAAGAGGCAGCTGTTTCAGCCGCTAAATTATCTAGTTCAGTTGTCTTAACGCCATCAAACAAACCAGTAATCACTTTTCTGGCAACCTCTAGAGGTTGAACAAAAAATGGATCTAAGCTGTAACTCAGCTTTTCAATTCTGGCGGTGATTTTGTCAAACTTTACTGATTCGCGACGACCGTCTCTTTTTACTACGTACATGTGTATCTATCTATTATTATTTAAAACTCGTATTCTATATAAATGTTTAAACCTAACAACAACAAAAAAGCAGACAATAGATTCCCTGCGTTAAGAGAATTTTTTTCTTAGCTTTTGGACTCTTTTTGCGTTAACAAATTGAGTGTGTGGCGGTTTTGTTTTTATGCTTTCATGAACCAAAAATTGAAGCATCTTTGGCTGATTGTGCTCTTGGTAAAATTAGAAAAAAAGCACGCTCCGTGCAAACTATTTTTGACCTGAAAAAAAGAAAAAAAAAGGTCGTATTTGAAATGCCACATGCAAACCCCCGTCACTCAATTCATTAGCCGTATTGCACCTTAGAAAAATGCTATAAAATATTTTTTGGAAAAATTTAACGCCAAAAAAACGGATGAAATTCCCCAAAATTTTGTCAAAGAAAATAGTTGGAAAATAAAATACATTCTGTAATTTTGCATCCCTTATTGTAGGGTCCAAATATCCCCTTTGGAAAACTTAATTTAAACGGGACGGCAGGGAATCGTCTATTATCCATTATCATGAAAAAAGATATCCACCCAGAATACAAAGAAGTTGTATTTCACGATCTATCAGCTGATTACAAGTTTTTAACTCGTTCATGTGTTGCTACTACAGAGACAACAGAATTCGAAGGAGCTACTTACCCAGTATACAAATTAGAGGTTTCATCTCAATCTCACCCATTCTATACAGGTAAGAACGTATTGTTAGATACAACAGGACGTGTGGACAAATTCAACAAGCGTTACGCGAAGTAATTTTCCTACCGCCTATACGAAAAGCCTTCTTCCATCTTTTGGGGGAAGGCTTTTTTTATCCTAGATTTGTCCTATGCAGCTCTCTGTACATCTATTCGAGGAACAGGCTATTCAAGCCGCTTTAGAACCGCTCACTCAGCACCGTAAAGTAGCTGAATTATGGGTAGGCACGACTACCCTAGAAAGCAAGTGGCCTACATGTATTTTAACTGCTGAAAAGGCAGATATTCAGGTCCTCAGCGCTGTCCTTCCATTGCCCACTACTTTTGAGCTTTTGGACCAGTTGCCGCAAGATAGTTCGTATGTATATGAAGGTCAGGTTTTGGCCAAAAGAGGGGACGGCACCCATCGCATAGAACAACACCTCCCCTTCCTACAACATCCGGAAGATTTGCTGGGCTACCAAGCTGAGTTCTTGCGATCAGAAATCAAAGGAAACAATCCCGCTCCAGGAAACAATACGTTTATCTGTTCGGAAGACATCTACATTCATCCGTCCGCACAAGTACAGGGAAGCATTTTGGATGCCAGCAAAGGACCTATTTATATTGAAGAAGACGTTAACATACAAATAGGAACGCTGATTCAGGGCCCTGCGGCACTTCTACAAGGTGCAACGACGAATATTGGAGCTAAGATCCGCCCGAACACGACAATCGGCCCAGGCTGCAAGGTAGGTGGCGAAATCAACCACTGCATCTTCTTCCCTTACAGCAATAAGGCGCATGAAGGTTATTTAGGCAACTCGATTGTGGGATCCTTTTCGAATTTAGGGGCTCTTACAAACGGTTCCAATCTCCGTAATGACATTCAACCCGTTTCATTATATGACTATTCGTTAAAGGCACCGCGAAATACGGGAATGAAGTCTTTAGGCCAAATCATCGGAGACTTCGTCACCACCGGCGTGGGGACAAATCTGAATACCGGGACTGTTATCGGGAGCCATTGCAACCTTTCAAGTATTGGATTTCCCCCGCGTTACATTCCCTCTTTTAGTTTTGGGGAGTATCCTT
This sequence comes from uncultured Cytophagaceae bacterium, assembly GCA_903960725.1. GTDB lineage: Bacteria > Bacteroidota > Bacteroidia > Cytophagales > Spirosomataceae > Aquirufa. The sequence goes on from CAJCBY010000013.1 coordinate 11,962, forward strand.
CACTGAAGCAATTTGATTTCGAAAAAGCTTATGCCTCTGCTTGCGCTTGGATCGAAATGAAAAATCAGAAAATCCCCGAAAATCTACGCCAAAGCATGGAAGAAATTTGGAAAGCGGACACATCTTTCCGAAATTAGTTCTTTCTTTATAAAAAGCCCTTTGCATGCGATTTCAAGACATTCCAGGTCTGAATAAAACCAAGAAAACTTTGTCGCTAGCGGTGCAAAATCAACACATCGCACACGCTCAATTATTCGTGGGACCTCCAGGTGGAGCTCAACTCGCGATGGCGCATGCTTTTATTACCTATTTATTTTGCACAAATAGAACTGAAACTGATTCCTGTGGCGTTTGTCCTAGTTGCCAGAAATTGCAACGCGGCGTTCACCCGGATCTAGTGTATGTATTCCCTACCGTTATTACCAAAAAAATCAAGGAGGCTGAATCGGATGCTTTCTTGCCGGATTGGCGAAAATTTATTCAAGAATCCTATTTCAGAACTTTGCCAGAATGGCTGGGCTACATGGGTGCAGAGGGCAATCGCCAGGGCAATATTCCCGTAGAGGAAACCCGAAAATTAGTCCAAAAAATTAGCTTAAAACCCTTTGAGGCACCGTTTAAGGTGGTAATGCTTTGGAACCCTGAAACGCTAAATGCCGCTGCAGGTAATGCCTTACTAAAGACCTTAGAGGAACCGCCAAGTTCGACCTTGTTTATCTTAGTTTGTGCAGAACCAGATAAATTATTGACCACCATCATCTCCAGAACCCAACGCGTCAGTGTGGGCGCCGTGGATGTGGAGGATTTAGCAGATTATTTAGTCCAAAAAGCGGAAATTGACACCGAAAAGGCACATCAAATCGCCGTGAATTGCGAAGGGAATATTTCGGAGGCTTTGGAGAAATCGAACTCCGATAACCTCAGTACAACGACCTGGTTTGCGGAATGGATGCGCGCGATTTATGCCCGCAACCTATCCAAATTAGTGCAATTAGCGGACCAGTTCGACGGTTTAGCGAAGGAAAATCAAAAAGGCATTTTAAGCTATAGTCTCCATATTTTCAGACAATGCTTGTACCAAATTTCGGATGCGAGTAGCTTGATTAAATCGCTCGAAAAGGAAAAGGCTTTTGTCGATAATTTCTCCAAGACCTTGAATACAGACAAGATTGCGGCGATGACGGAGAAAATATCCGAGGTTCACTACCATTTAGAGCGCAACGCGCGAGCCAAGATGGTGCACCTTGATCTATCCCTTTACTTATTACGCGTTTTCCACGCGAAAAACTCCTAATATGAAAACGATACGCATTGGCACTCGGAATTCGGCTTTGGCGCTTTGGCAGGCACACCATGTGGGTGCTTTGCTCGCTACGCAGGGTTTAGGCTATGAGATTGTGGCGATTACGACAAAGGGAGATCAGATTTTGGATCGTTCGCTTTCTAAAATCGGATCAAAGGGAGTATTTACAGAAGAATTAGAGGCGATGCTGTGTGCGGGTGAAATCGATATTGCACAGCATTCAGCGAAGGATTTACCGTCGCACCTACCCGCAGAACTGGAGTTAATCGCCTTTACAGAGCGAGAAGCGGCGCAAGATGTCGTTTTAAGCCTTGATCCTGCGAAGACTTTGGCTTCCAACGAACCTTTGCGCATAGGCACATCGTCCACGCGCAGACGCGCCTTTTTGAGCCATTTCTACCCACAACATACCGCAGTAGAGATGCGAGGTAATTTGCAGACGCGTTTAGAGAAATTGAAAAACGGGGATTGCGATGCGATGCTGTTAGCATTTGCTGGCGTTCATCGAATGGAGATGGAATCTTTTATCACGCAGCATTTAAGCATAGATCAATTTGTCCCAGCAGTGGGTCAAGGATCGGTGGCGATTCAATGTGCAGTAACATTAGACGCTAGTGTTAAGGCCTTAGTACGCAAAGCATGCAACCATACCAGAACAGAAGCTGCTCTTTTAGCGGAGCGCCATTTATTAGCGCATTTAGAAGGCGGGTGTAGTGTTCCAGTGTACGGGCACGCAACCTTAAACGGGGATAAAATAAACTTGCATGCTGGTGTTTTGAGCTTAGATGGTGTGGAAAACATAGTTCATTCCGCTCAGGGGACTGATTCTGCCTTATTAGGCAAAGAAGTCGCGATGGAGCTGATTCATCTAGGCGCACATCAATTATTACGAAAAATCAGACAGCAATTAGGTTCATGAAAAA
>CAJCBY010000014.1 GCA_903960725.1 uncultured Cytophagaceae bacterium
CGTTAAGGGGACGAATAATACAGGTTGCAACAGTACGACTTCGTTAACGGTTACCGTTTTATCTGCGGGAACTTTAGACACAGACGGGGATGGAATTTATGATGAGGACGAGGAAAATCCATTGAAATACAAACCGGATTGTGACGGGGATGGTATTGAAAATCGCTTAGATCCTGATCCTTGCCCGTTCTTTGAACCGCAGGGAATTTCACCTAATGGGGATGGAAAAAATGACGTGCTTGTGTTTGAAGGCCTATTAACGAAGCCTATTCAGAACCACATTTCGATCTTTGATCGCATAGGAAATTTAGTCTATGAGACGGATAATTACCAAAATGATTGGGGCGGCGAAACATCTAAGGGCACTACTTTGTTTGAAACAACAGGATTTGTTCCTGATGGAACTTACTATTATATTTTGGACTTTTATGACAAAAGGCCTACCGTGAAGAATTTTGTTTATGTATTACGAAACGTTAAAAAATGATGATTGAATCGTATTTTGCTACCATTCCCAGTGCACACCGGGCGCTGATTTTAGCTGGAGGAATTACCCTATTTTGGTTGATCGAATCAGGGATTCCCTTGTTTTCTTTTAAGGGAAATAAATGGGCTCACGCGAAGCTGAATTTATTCTTCACCTTCACCACGATTGCAATCAATTTTCCTTTTGCCATCCTTTTAGTGGCGGCGAGTGATTGGACATCGAGTGCTAATTTTGGCATTTTACATTGGGTTGCGATGCCTAGTTGGGCGTTTCTTCTCGTTGGATTATTGCTGATGGATCTCGTGGGGGCTTACCTCGTGCACTTCATTGAGCACAAAATCAAGGTGCTTTGGAAGTTCCACATGGTGCACCACGCGGACACGCAGGTGGACACGACGACCGCAAATCGCCACCATCCTGGGGAGAGTGTGATTAGAGCGGTCTTCGCGATTTTAGCGATTTTAGTTTGCGGCGCCCCGATGTGGATTGTGTTTTTGTACCAAAGCCTCAGCGTCGTCCTCTCCCAGTTCAATCACGCAAACATCCGCTTGCCTCTTTGGTTAGATACGGCGCTTTCATATGTCATCATCTCCCCTAACATGCACAAAGTACACCACCATTTCGAACGTCCACAAACGGACTCGAATTATGGAAATATCTTCGCGTTTTGGGATCGCCTTTTTGGCACTTTTGATGCGACACCGATGGAGAAAATCAAGTATGGTTTAGATGTGCTAGAGAACGATAAAGACCAATCTTTTGCCTACCAAATGAACCTCCCTTTTAACTCGAAAATTAAAACAGACGAATGAAAAAGTTCTTACTCCTCTTCTTATTACCGCTCTCGTTAGCGGCGCAAGTTTTATCTCCAGCAGTACAGCCTACAGCCGATTTTGATCTAAAAAAATTAGACGCCATCGATGCTTTAGTGAAATCCTACGTGGAGAAAAACCACCTAGTAGGCGCTGTCACCCTAGTGGTGAAAAACAACCAGCTGGTCCATTATAAGGGACATGGCTATGCGGATTTGGCCACTAAAAAACCGATGCCAGCGGACGCGATATTCCGTATCATGTCGCAAACGAAAGCCATCACGAGCTTAGGCATCCTTCAGTTATTCGAGCAAGGCAAATTGCGTCTGGATCAACCGATTTCAGACTTCCTTCCCTCGTTCAAATCTCCGCGCGTTCTAAAGGAATATAACGCCGCAGACACGAGCCATACCTCAGAACCAGCAAAACGTGAAATCACGTTCCGCGATCTATTGACGCACTCGTCTGGTCTAGATTATGCTGGAATTGGTTCGGATAAAATGAAGGCTATCTATGCGAAAGCAGGTGTGCCTTCTGGTTTAGGTGATAACGGAACTACGTTATTGCAGGCGATTACGAAGTTAGGGACTCTGCCTTTGATCCATAACCCAGGTGAAAAATTCACCTATGGTTTAAACACGGACGTGTTAGGTTGTTTGATTGAAGTGATTAGCGGAGAGACTTTGGACGCCTATTTTACAAAACACATCTTCCTCCCGTTAGGCATGAAGGACACGTATTTTAACGTTCCAGCAGACAAAGGATCTCGCTTACCTACGGTTTACACAGAAAACGAACAGAACAAAATCATCCCGTGGTCGCCTAACTTCCGCGGCATAAACCCTAACTACCCTCTATTTAAGAAGACGTTCTTCTCAGGAGGGGCGGGTCTTTCTTCTACGGCTTTTGACTACGCTATTTTCTTACAGTGCATCTTAAATGGGGGCAAATACAACGGGCAACAGATTATCGGACGCCGTACTGCGGAATTGATGATAAGCCCAAATTTCCCGATGGGGGACGATTCC
>CAJCBY010000015.1 GCA_903960725.1 uncultured Cytophagaceae bacterium
ATGTTAGAAGGTGTGATCGCAAATTGGCTTAAAAAAGAAGGGGACGTTATTAAATCTGGTGACATTATCGCTGAAGTTGAAACAGATAAGGCAACAATGGAATTAGAGAATTACGAAGACGGAACCTTATTATACATCGGTGTAAAAGTAGGTGAAGCAGTTCCTGTTGATGGAATTATTGCGATCGTAGGTACTCCAGGTGAAGATTATTCAGCACTTTTAGCTGCACCAACAGCCACTACAGCCACTACATCTCCTGCTCCAGTAGCATCTGAACCTGTTGCCGCAACAGCTGCACCAGTAGCACAGGCACTAGCAGCAACTCCTGCCATCGATTTAAGCGGTGTGAAGGCTGTGGCAGTTCGTATGCCCAAGATGAGTGATACCATGATCGAGGGTGTCATCGCTAAATGGTTAAAAACAGTAGGTGATGTCATTAAAAATGGAGATATCATTGCAGAAGTAGAAACAGATAAAGCAACCATGGAATTAGAGAACTATGAAGATGGTACGCTATTATACATTGGTGCAAAAGAAGGCCAAGGTGTTATCGTAGACGGCATAATTGCCATCGTAGGTGAGCCAGGTGCTAATTTCCAATTAATCTTAGATGCAGAAGCAGCTCCGAAAGTCGCTACTCCAGCACCTGTTGCTGCAGCTCCAGTAGCTGCAGCTGTTGCAAGTGCGCCAGCACCAGTGATAACAAAGGCCCCAGTTGTGGAAGAAAAAACGGCCAATAAGCCAGGTGTAGAATTGAAGGCGAGTCCGTTAGCACGTGCTTTGGCAAAAGAAAAAGGATATAACTTAAACTGGATCACGGGAACGGGTGAAGGTGGTCGTATCACAAAGGCAGACATAGAAGAATACAATCCAAGTTCAGGTGGCGCAAATGCAAACTTTACGGGTGGTGTAGAAAGCTTTGAAGATATTCCTAACAGCCAAATGCGCAAGACTATTGCGCGTCGTTTATCAGAATCTAAATTCAGTGCTCCAGAATTCTATCTAACGATGGAAATCAACATGGATAAGGCAATGGAAGCGCGTGTTAGCATGAATGAAACATTCCCAGTGAAGATTTCATTTAATGATATGGTCATCAAGGCTACTGCCCTATCACTAGCGAAGCATCCTAAAGTAAACTCTTACTGGATGGAAGACCGTATCCGTGTAAATAAACATGTACATATCGGTATGGCTGTTGCAGTAGAAGATGGTTTATTAGTTCCTGTAATCCGTTTTGCATCAGAAAAATCAATCGCACAAATTTCTGCTGAAGCTAAAGATTTAGGTGCTAAGGCAAAAAATAAGTTATTGCAACCGAAAGATTGGGAAGGTAACACCTTTACTGTTTCTAACTTAGGCATGTTTGGTATTGACCAATTCACCTCTATCATTAATTCTCCAGAGTCTTGTATTCTTGCCGTGGGTGGAATTAAGGAAACAGTCGGTGTTAAGAATGGTCAATTCTATGCAACCAACATTATGAAATTAACTTTGACTTGTGATCATCGCGTGGTAGATGGTGCAACAGGGGCTGCGTTCCTGTTAACACTGAAACAATACCTAGAGGATCCGATCAAAATGTTTTTATAAAAATGATTGTTTAAGCCTCGAATAACCTCGGGGCTTAATTTTTATCAATTAATACAATGAGCACAAACAATATCAGAATTGCGGTACAAAAATCTGGACGCCTTAGCGACGATTCTTTAAAACTGTTTAAAGAATGTGGCATTAAGTTTGAGTCAGGTGGTTCTAAACTTCGTTCAATTTCTAGCAATTTCCCCATTGAATTTTTATTCTTACGTGATGATGACATTCCAGGTTACGTGGAAGATGGTGTGGCTGATTTAGGCGTAGTAGGGCTAAATGTATTAATGGAACATACACGCAAAGTGGATATTGTAAAGGAATTAGGCTTTTCTAAATGCCGTTTGTCGCTTGCAATACCACGAGGTGAAAACTATACAGACTTAAATCAATTCGAAGGAAAAAGTATTGCTACGTCTTACCCAAATTTGACGAATCAATTTTTACTAAAGAATGGTGTTAGGGCTGAAATGCACGAAATCTCTGGTTCAGTAGAAATTGCCCCTTCTATTGGACTCGCAGAAGGCATATGCGATATTGTATCCACAGGGGGAACTCTTTTAAGCAATGGATTAAAAGAAGTAGCCACCGTTTTTGAAAGTCAAGCAGTAATGATCTCTAACAAGTCATTATC
>CAJCBY010000016.1 GCA_903960725.1 uncultured Cytophagaceae bacterium
GATCGCGTGGCAGAAATCGTTGATTTAAATAAGAAAGGAATTATTCCTGAATCGTTTGAGGATCTGAATCCAGACGCTCCTGCGGTGGAAAAACCTACGCTATCTGAACTAAACTCTGATTTAGAGCGGATGGACAAGAAGTATGGTGGTGTAAAATCAGGCAATCGAAATAACAGAAAACCGGGTGGAAACCGAGATGGTGGAAATCGTGGACCGCGTCCGGAAGGTCAGAATAGAGGACCACGCCCAGAACGTGGACCAAGACCAGAAGGCGAGAATCGCCCACCAAGACCTCCTCGACCAGAAGGCGAGAACAGAGGACCGAGACCAGAGGGTGAAAACCGCGGACCGCGTCCGGAAAGAGGTCCGCGTCCGGAAGGTCAGAATAGAGGACCGCGTCCTCCACGTCCAGAAGGAGAAAATAGACCACCAAGACCGGAGGGAAGTACGCCCGCAGCAGATGGCTCAACGGCTACGCCAAAGCCATTCAAGAAGAAAAAGAAGTTTAAACCAAGACCTCCGAGAGATGGTGCAGCGCCTACCCCTGAAGCTTAGTCTAGGATTCATTTTCCTTTCGGAGCTGTTGTTCTTTGCCTGTAGTGATCCGAGTATTGTAGTAGATAAAACGGTAAGTTTCGAGCAAGAGCTAGGTTGGATTCAAAAGCAGCCTATCCGGTTTGAGGTAAACGTAGACGATTCTTTGGCAAACTACTCGATGTATGTAGTCGTTCGCCAAAACAACGCCTACCCATTTTATAACTTATATTTCAGCCCAAGTATCATCAATTCAGCAGGGAAGACCATTCAAAAAGGCCTAGCTGAAACCATTTTATATGACCCGGTCACGGGAAAGCCGAAAGGAGATGGGTTTGGAGATATTTACGAGAAAAAGTTCCTCATTTATTCCGATTTGAAATTCCCGAACAAAGGAAAATACCAAATTCAATTAGAACAATCGATGCGGGTAGATACACTAACAGGCATCGTTTCAATGGGACTATTTTTAGAAAAAAAAGCGCATGGCAAAAATTGATGACATCGATAAAAAGATCCTCGCTTTTCTGCACGAAGATGCTTTTTTGTCCAATAAAGAAATGGCAGCCCGCCTAGGGATGAGTGCTACCCCTATCCATGAGCGCATTAAACGAATGGAAAAAGAGGGTGTAATTACGGGGTACCGTGCGATGATTAACCCGGCGAAGTTAGGAAAAACACTAACCGTCTTTTGTGATATTTCACTTAAGGAACACGCGGCAGAATATTTGAATCAATTCGAAAAGGATGTGATGAATTTAGCCGAAGTGCAAGAATGTTATTGTGTCTCTGGCCAAAGCGATTTTCTGCTTAAAATCGTCGTAACAGATATGGATGAGTACCGCGAATTTATTTTACACAAGCTTGCAAGCATAAAAAACATTGGAAATGCGCAAAGTCATTTCGTCATGAACGAAGTTGAAAATGAGCACTTTATGCCTTGGATTTCGAATTCTTTAACCAATTAAGCCTATAAGATAGGGTAATCTTTTCTACAGATTTGATTACCTTAGTATGTAAACCTATTACCATGAATAAAATAACAAAGACATTACTGTCGATATTGACCATTGCCTTAATCTTAGGTTTGGCATTTTATCCGAAAATCAAAAAGACTTTTTTCGCTACTGAAACGAAGGAGAAAGGGAAAGAAAAAGGCGGTCCAGGAGGAAAAGGCGGCAAGACCGCAGTCATTGTGACTGTTGTTAAATCGACTCGTCTAGACGACATGATTAGCTCAACGGGCTCTATTTTGCCTAACGAAGAGGTAGAAATTCGTTCAGAAATCGCTGGGCGTATCATAGCGCTTAACATAAAAGAAGGGGATGTGGTGGCCAAAGGCACCGTATTACTGCGTATTAATGATGATGATTTACAAGCGCGTCTTCGTAAGTTAGGTTTCAATAAGAAATTAGCGGAGGACAACGAGGCTCGCCAGAAAATCCTTCTTCAAAAAGAAGCCATCTCTCAGCGGGAATACGACATTGCCGTTAACTCTGTTAATACGATTTCGGCAGACATCGAAGACCTCAAGGCACAGATTTTAAAAACTACATTGCGTGCTCCATTTGCAGGTAAAATAGGTTTCCGCTACGTGAGTATGGGAAGTTATATATCTCCAAGTACACAAATCGCAACTTTAACGAATACCAATCCGGCTAAAATAGAATTTTCCATCCCAGCCAAGTATGCTACGCAGGTGAAAAATGGTGGAACCATCGAATTTATGACCGAGAATGAGGAAAAAACCTTTACCGGCCGAGTGTATGCGATCGACCCTAAAATCGACCCTCAAACGAGAACCCTACAAATCAGAGCGCAAGCTCCTAACCCAGGTAACCAGTTAGTTCCGGGAGCCTTCGCTAAGGTGAATTTGATTCTGAAGACAAAAGGATCCGCGATTTTGATCCCTACCGAAGCAGTCATTCCTGAGGCAAAAGGCAACAAAGTATTCGTCGTCAAAAATGGTAAATCTGTTTCCACGAAAGTGACATTAGGAACGCGTGGTGACAAGACGGTTGAAATATTAGATGGTTTAGCTATCGGAGATACCTTGATCACAAATGGAATCCTTCAGGTGAAGCCAGATGGCGAATTAGAAATTAAAGAAGTCGTAAAATAAACTAGCTATGGCATCTTTCTCAGAGATTAGTATAAAAAGACCGGTACTTGCGATTGTGATGTCCATCACAATTATTGTATTTGGTATCATCGGATATACCTACTTAGGTGTTCGGGAATATCCTTCCGTAGATCCACCAGTAGTAAACGTGCAAACGTCCTATACTGGAGCCAATGCAGATATTATTGAATCCCAAATCACGGAACCTCTAGAGGAGTCCATCAATGGTATTGCTGGTATTCGTACTCTATCTAGCTCGAGCCGCGATGGACGTTCCAGTATCACCGTCGAGTTTGACTTATCGGTTAACATCGAAGATGCGGCGAATGACGTACGTGACCGGGTATCTCGCTCAATGGGTCAATTACCAAAGGACGTAGATCCCCCCATCGTAGCGAAAGCCGATGCAGATGCTAGCCCAATTTATAATATTAACGTATTTTCCGCAACGCGTAACTTGCTATCATTGAATGAATTAGCAACGCGTAATATCAAAGAGAAATTTCAAACCATCCCTGGGGTTAGTTCCGTTCAATTATGGGGAGAGCAAAAATATGCCATGCGTTTGCACATCGATCCAGAACGCTTAGCTTCATTCCGTTTGACTGCGCCTGATATTGTGAATGCTTTGGCAAAACAAAACATCGAATTACCTTCTGGAAGTATCGAAGGGATGAATACGGAATTGACTGTAAGAACACAAGGTCGAATGACCACCGAGGAAGATTTCAATAATTTGATTATCAAAGAAGAAGGGGACCGTTCGGTAAAATTCTCGGATGTGGGAAGGGCTGAACTTTCACCCGAGAATAATAAGACCTTCTTTAAGCGTGATTTAAAGCCGATGATTTCCATCGCCGTTATTCCGCAACCAGGTTCAAACCAAATTCAAATCGTTGATGCCATCCACAAAAA
>CAJCBY010000017.1 GCA_903960725.1 uncultured Cytophagaceae bacterium
ACAGCTCTTGTTCGTACATGAGCCGTAAAAAATAAGGGAATGGTGCATCACATTGAATTGCAGCATTTCGCCTACTAAACTTTGGATAGTTTGAACCCGAGGATCACAAAATTCCGTGACTTTGTGGCAATCGGTACATATCAAATGATCGTGTTGACGACGTCCATAGGATTTTTCGAATTGTGCTTGATTGCGACCGAACTGGTGTTTCACCACTAAATCGCATTCCACTAACACATCGAGCGTATTGTAAACGGTAGCCCTAGAGACTTGGTATTTCTTGTTTTTCATGGAGATGTATAACTCCTCCACATCAAAGTGATCATCCCGTAAATAGATCTCTTCCAGGATCGCAAAGCGCTCTGGAGTCTTCCGCAAACCCTTGTTTTCTAGGTAGGCTGTGAAGATCTTTTTTACTGAATCTAGTTTATCTAATTCTTGGGACATTTATGGGAAAAAAACGACGTAAAATAAGCAAAAATAACGGACATAAACTAAGAAATTTTCCGTTCCACCTCAATTACACCGGGAACTTGTTCCATTTCTGCACTTAAGCTATCTAGGTGATCGGTGTCTTGTACCATGAGTGATATTTGGCCTTCAAATAGTCCATCTTTTACCCCAATATTCAGACCCGTAATATTGACTTGTAACTTCTCTGAAATCAAGCGGGTTACGTCGTTCACCAAACCTACACGATCGATACCTCGGATGATTAAATCAACGATAAAAGACATGGAAATTTGGGAGGTCCACTGCGCTTTTATGACGCGGTCCCCATGGCGCGAAAGTAGCTCCGGAGAGTTAGGACAGGCGGCGCGGTGAATTTTTATCCCTTCGTTAATGGTAACAAAACCAAAAACTTCATCCCCTGAAATCGGATTGCAGCACTTCGCTAAGGTATAATCTACCTTATCCATGTCCTCTCCGATCAATAACGTATCTGATTCCTTGCGCTCCTTATGGTACTCTTGCATCTCCTTTCTGAAGGATTTGCTATCTACAATAGGTGCTTGAATGGCTTTCTCAGCCTGCTTACGTTCGTGTAATTCACGATCTAATTTCCAGTGCTTGAGTTGATCTATGTTAATGTAGGCTTTGCCAAAACGGTAGAACAAATCGTTCGCGTCTTTGGCATTAAAATAAGCTCGTAACTGATTCGTAATCTCCAAGGTTAACATGGGGAAACCCAGGTGCTTCAAGCGATGTTCGATTAAATCGCGGCCCTTAATCAGGTGTGATTTATTCTCCTCCTTGATGAAGTCCTTAATCCGCGCTTTCGCCTTCGTCGTAAACACGATGCGCAACCAGTCTTCCGACGGCTTTTGCTTAGAGGAGGTTAAGATTTCGATTTGATCTCCGTTCGCTAGTTTGTGAGAGAGTGGCACAAGCTTTCCGCCCACTTTAGCACCTATACAACGCGCGCCCACCTCCGAGTGAATCTCGAAAGCGAAGTCTAAGGCGGTGGCGCCAGATTGCAAGACAATCAGTTTCCCTTTTGGACTAAAGACAAAAACCTCCTCATGGTAAAGCGAGTTCTTTATGTCCTCCACTAATTCCACGGCAGACTGGCTCTTATCATTCGCCTCGATGGCTTCCCGAACCTGGGATAGCCAAGACTCAAATGCCTCGCTCGTCCGCGTATCCGTTCCTTTGTATTTGAAGTGTGCTGCCACCCCTTTCTCCGCAATCTCGTCCATTCGCTTGGAACGGATTTGGACCTCTACCCAACGACCTTCTTTGTCCTGCCCAAAAGGCATACTCATCACAGTCGTGTGCAAGGACTCATACCCATTCGATTTAGGCGTCGAAACCCAGTCTTTCAAACGACTCGGATTAGGTTGGTAATGATCTGTCACCACCGAATAAACCTCCCAGCAATCACTTTTCTCCCGCTCTACAGGTACATCAAGAACGACACGGACAGCAAAAAGATCATATATTTTCTCAAAAGGCACATTCCCTTTTTTGATTTTA
>CAJCBY010000018.1 GCA_903960725.1 uncultured Cytophagaceae bacterium
CCACAAGGAACGCGGGGATACATTGCCTGGATGGACATATCCGCCTCTAAAGATATTTTGAAAGGAAATGGAACACTTACTTTAAGTATTTTAGATATATTTAACTCCCGAATTAATCGCTATGAGTCCCGGTTTTTAGACCCGAGAGATGGTTCTGGATTCTACACTAGAGGTCAATCCCAAGGGCGATTAACTTCAGTGAATTTGACCTTTAATTACCGATTTAAAACCACGAAGCAAACGGCAAAACAACGCCGCAGTTTAATGGACGAAGAAAATTAATACACCTATGAAACAGTTATTTATCTACACTTGTACCGCTTTAGCCCTCTTTTCTTGTAGCAAACAAGGTAAAGACGATACCTACAAGATCATCTTAGAAGATCAAACGAAGGTAGTCGAAAATGCAAAAGCCATCAAAGAAAAGCAGCCTATCAAATTGATACCTGGTTTGAAAATCCAGCTTTGGGCATCCGATTCGTTATTACAAGACCCGGTAGCTATCGCGGTAGATGATAAGGGAGCAATTTTTGTCAATAGTACAAACCGCAATAAAGCCTCAGAATTTGACATTCGGGGACACCGCGATTGGATGACAGAATCGATTGGATTTCAAACAGTGGAAGATCGCAAAGCCTTTTTGCGTCGCACTTTCGCACCTGAAAATAGCGCTAAAAATGCCTGGTTGCCGGATTTAAATGGGGATGGATCCCATGACTGGTTAGACTTGAAAGTAGAGAAAGAGGAAATCTATAAGGTAGAGGATGTGAATGGCGATGGATATGCGGATCAATCTACCCGCGTTTTCAATGGATTTAATGAGGAAATCACTGACGTTGCTGGGGGATTATTAGTCCGCAAAAAAGATGCATTCGTTGCCATAGGACCTGATTTATGGCGATTGAAGCACAATAATGGCCAATGGACCAATCCGCAATCTATCTCGACGGGTTATGCAGTGCACATTGGTTTTGGAGGTCACGGAATGTCTGGATTAACGGAGGGGCCGGACGGAAAAATTTATTGGCAAATTGGTGATATTGGTGCGAATATTACGGCCAAAGACGGTAAGAAATACAAACACCCAAACTCCGGAGTCATCGTTCGTTCTAACGCTGATGGATCAGAATTTGAGGTTTATGCGAGTGGCCTGCGTAACACGCATGAATTCGTATTCGATAATTATGGCAATTTAATTAGCGCAGATAATGATGGAGATCATCCAGGGGAAAGCGAACGATTAGTGCACGTGGTGGAGGGATCTGATGCGGGCTGGCGCTCGAATTGGCAGTATGGAAAATATACTGATCCTCGCAATAATTCATACAAAGTTTGGATGGATGAAAAGCTGTATGTTCCTCGTTGGGAGGGTCAAGCCGCTTATATTATTCCACCCATTCGCAATTTCCACAATGGACCTACCGGAATGCTCTGGAATCCAGGAACGGCATTAGGTAAGCGCTGGACTAATAAATTCTTCTTAGTGGAGTTTGTGGGGAATACAAATAACTCACACATTTGGTCTTTTGACTTAAAGCCTAAAGGAGCTTCTTTTGACTTTAACTCTGAGGAAGATGTCATTAAAGGAATTTTGCCTACGGGTATTCGTTTTGGTCCGGAAGGGGCTTTATATGCGTCAGATTGGATTTTCGGATGGGATACGAAGAACTACGGTCGTATCTGGAAAATCGACGTGGAGGAGAAAGAGAATGACTTGAAAGCAGAGCGCGAACAAACGAAAAAATACATACAGCAAGATTATTCTAAACAGAGTTTGACGCAATTGTATGATCTGTTGTTTTATGCTGATCAACGGGTACGTTTAAAGGCACAATACGAATTAGCAGAAAGAAAGGCGTCCGATATATTTGTTAAGGCAGTTCAGCAAAAAGAGAATCAATTAGCGCGTGTACATGGTATATGGGGTTTAGGCCAAATCAAAGCAGCTAAAGCGATTCAGCCTTTGTTAGCTGACTCAGATCAGGAGATTGTCGCTCAAGCAGCTAAAGTGCTTGGGGATATTTTTGACGCGTCATCGACTGAACAACTCATTCCATTAGTTGCTTCGTCTAATCCACGTGTGGCCTTCTTTGCTTCACAGGCCTTAGGGCGCGTTCGCTCAGAAAAGGCGATTCCCGCTTTATTGAAGCTAGTGGAAACGAATGCAGATAAAGATTTGTATTTACGTCATGCGGCCTTTTTAGCTTTAAGTAGAATAGGTCAAGCAGAACCTATGTTAGCTCTGCAAAATTCTCCAAATCGCTCTCTACGAATTGCAGCTGTTTTAGTATTGCGTCGTTTAGCTAACCCTGGAATTCAGGTATTCTTACAAGATTCAGACGAATATATTGTAGCGGAAGCGGCTAGAGCGATTAATGATGATGAATCTATTCCAGCAGCTTTACCGGCCTTAGCTGCTACACTAGCTGATACTAGATTGAAAGATGAAGTAATTATTCGAAGAGCAATCAATGCTTGTTTACGCGTGGGAACGGCGAAAGAGATCGATTTATTGATTGCCTATTCAGAAAGAACAGGGATTTCCGAGGCACTACGTGCTGAAGCCATCGCCACCTTAGGCTCTTGGGCAAATCCTTCTGTTATGGACCGGGTAGATGGTCGCCATAGAGGTGTTTTGGAGAGAAATCCAGCAGATGTTATTGCTCGCATTCAGCCTAAAATTCCTAACTTCTTAGCGTCAGAAAATCCGGATGTTTTAATTGCGACGGCGAAATTAGTGGCAGAATTGCAGTTGAAATCATTTACGGATACTGAAATTAAACTCTTCCAAAATCACCCCAATGCGAAAGTGAGAGCGGCATTATTAAGTTCTTTGGCAGAATTACAAACCCCTCAATTAGCTTCAGTATTAGAAAAAGGAATCAATGATGAGGATAAAAATGTTCGTGGTATCGCCTTAAGTAATTTAAATAAAATTGAGTTAGGCGCTAAAGAGTTACCGGCCATTACAAAACCTATCTTCGAAAAAGGTACCCTGATAGAGCAACAATTATTACTCCAAAGCATGGCTAAAATGAAGCCTGCAAATACAAGTGCGATTTTATCCGATCTCATTCAAAAGATGGTAGATAATCAATTACCATCTGGCGTAAAATTAGACCTTATGGAGGCAGTAGAAGCGTCGAATGAAGAAAAATTAGTCGCTAAACTGGATGCTTTGAAAGTGAAAGGCACGCTAACAGATGAATTCAAAGAAGCCTTGTTTGGTGGTTCCGTAACAGATGGCAGAAATAGCTTTAATTATAACTCTACCATCCAATGTGTTCGTTGCCATAATGTAGGCGGAGAAGGAGCTACGGTAGGACCTAACTTGAAAGGAGTAGCCTCCCGCTTAACAAGAGAGCAACTATTACAGGCCTTAATCGAGCCAAGTGCACGCATTGCGCCAGGATATGGTAACACGAATTTTGTATTAACCGATGGACAAGAGGTGTCAGGTTCTATTATTTCAGAAACTGATGAACTCGTACAACTCAAAACAAATGATGCTGAGCCATTACGCATTCCTGTGGCGCGGATTAAATCAAGAGAAAATTTACCATCAAGTATGCCACCGATGGGATCTTTAATGAGTAAACGCGAAATTAGAGATGTGGTAGAATACCTTTCATCGTTGAAATAGGTGTTAAGTCTGGTGGATGCCTACATTCACCAGACATAACGCTTACTAATCCATAAAAACGAATCATTTGGCCTAAATAGAGTTGTCTTGCCGAATTTACAAACAGATATTTTTCATAACTTTGCAGTGTCATTTCAATGAAAAATAATCTAGAATTACCTAAGGACGGCCTAACCGGATTAAAAGAGAACTTCGCCTCAGACGCGGCCTCTGGATTCATTGTCTTTTTATTAGCCTTACCCTTAAGTTTAGGTATTGCCAAAGCGTCGGATTTCCCTCCAATTATGGGATTATTAACCGCTATCATTGGTGGTATTGTCGTCAGTTTTTTTAGTGGATCTCGTTTAACAATTAAAGGACCCGCTGCTGGCTTAATTGTCATTGTAGCGGGTGCTGTGGCCGAATTTGGCGGAGGGGAAGAGGGGTGGCGCCTAGCCTTAGGTGCCATGGTGGTAGCCGGATTAGTTCAAATTCTTTTTGGGGTTTTCAAGCTGGGTAAGATGATGGATTTCTTCCCGCTTTCTGCCGTACACGGTATGTTAGCAGCCATTGGATTAATCATCATAGGAAAGCAAATCCCCGTATTTTTAGATGTGAATCCACTCTTAGCTAAGGGAAAAGAACCCATAGAACTGTTAGCCTCTATTCCGCTGTTTATCGCGAATTGTGATCCCAAAGCGACTTTAATCGGTGCCACGAGTTTACTTATCATGATGGGTTGGCCTTCTATTAAGCATCCACTCATTAAAAAAATACCCGCCCCACTTGTGGTATTAGCCATAGCAATTCCAGCAGAATTATGGTTGGACTTCCAAACAACTCAGTCAAATTATACTCGAATTCATATTGGAAATTTACTTGACAATATTAAATTAAATGCCTCTTTTGATGGGTTCAATCAAACAGGAGTCTTCATCAAATTTGTAGTTATGTTTGCCGTAGTGGGTTCGTTAGAATCGCTATTGACAGTAAAAGCAATGGATATGCTCGATCCATTTAAACGTAAATCAAACGCGAATAAGGACTTAATTGCCATCGGAATTGGAAATACCCTAGTCGCCTTTTTGGGGGGCTTACCCATGATTTCAGAGGTGGCTCGTTCATCAGCCAATATTGCGAATGGAGCCAAAACACGTTGGGCAAACTTCTTTCACGGATTTTTCATTTTAGCATTTCTGCTATTAGCGGCTCATTTTATTGAATTAATTCCGAATACAGCATTAGCAGCGATGTTAATTACCGTGGGAATTAAATTAAGTCACCCAAGAGAATTTATGCTCACTTTTGAAAAAGGGAAGGAGCAATTATTGATTTTCTTAGTGACAATTATTTTTACTTTGGCAGTAGATTTACTAGCAGGTATTGGCGCTGGTATCGTAACCGAAATTGTAGTCAATTTATTCAATGGAAAACCATTAAAAGCTATTTTCAGCGCGCCTACTGAGGTTTCTTTCACAGATGATGCTTACTTAATTGAAATATCAGATGCAGCCGTATTCTCAAACTTTCTAGGTATAAAACGAAAATTAGAGGCCTTACCCGCTGGGTTTCAGGTGACAATTGATCTTTCCAGAACTCAGCTAGTCGACTATTCAGTCATGGAAAATTTGGAGCAATTCAAGCGCGAATATGAACAAAATGGTGGCTCAGTCACGCTAATTGGTCTTGAATCCCATGAATCTCTCTCTGGTCACAAGGCCGCGGCAATGAAACGAAAAAAAGACTAAGGTAGTCCGGAGGGAATTAGTCCGAAGGGAATTAGTCCGGAGGGTATAAGTCCGAAGGAAATGAGTCCGGAGGGTATTAGTCCGAAGGGACTTAGTCCGGAGGAAATGAGTCCGGGTCCTTTTTATACTTCGGATATCGGACTATCGACTTCGGACTACGGACTATCGACTTCGGACTATAGACTGCGGACTTCGGACTATAGACTACGGACTATCGACTACGAAC
>CAJCBY010000019.1 GCA_903960725.1 uncultured Cytophagaceae bacterium
AAACCCGATGGAACGGTATTTGCAGTGGGTACAAAGGGAGAAATATTTAGAAAGATTTTATAATTGAACGAAAATTTAAACCAACTTAACTTTTATTTTATGAAAAATTTCAAGAGAATTACCGGCTTAACATTAATTAGTATGTTGATGTTATTTTCTGTAAGCGTTAGTCAAGCTCAAACTTTGGGAACAAAGAAAGTAGTTACGCTTAAACTAGAATATTACGAATGTGGTGATTTGTGTTCTATTGAATTTAAAGACGTTTCTTCAGGGAAAGTTTATTCATTTGAAAATATTGATGATAAAACAAAAGACAATGGTATTGTAGCAGGTATTCAGGGTGCATACTATGATAACGGAGAAAGCGATAGCAAACTAAAAGGCAAAACATACAAGGCTGTCATTGAATATAGAAAAACAGATATCATGTCTTATGATGGGGAGTTTCCTAGGAAAACAGGAAAGAAAAAGTCACAATGGATGATAAATACACTTTCTAAATAATTTAAATCAACTAAATTTTTTTACTATGAAAATTACATTTAAAATTTTGATTCTTGGTCTACTTTCAGTGACCCAGCTTAATGCGCAGGACTTAAATTCATTTAAAGCAGTTTGGCCTACTGGTTATGTATTGACATCAGCTAGCAATAAAAAAGGACCAGGGATCATGGCAGATTTTGATGGCGATGGAGCAAAAGATCTAGCTTGTGTATTGTACAATAAAAAATCTGGAGTACCTATATTCTTACTTTATCTTAGTAGTAAACCTAAAACAGCTAAGTATTGCGATTGGGTTTATATGATGCATGATTTAACCTATGATGAAGGGATTCTTGGGATTTTTTCAGACAATGGTAGTATGGGAATATTTGGTGCAATGAAATTTAAATACGATTTAGTTAAGCAAGATTTGGATCTCATAGAGACTGATGGAGAAATAGAAGTTAAATTTAAAAGCTGGAAAATTCCCGGAAGGTAGAATTCAATTCTTGTTTCTAACGATTTAACCCACCTGTTTTGGGAATAGAAAAATTAATTTCAGTATTCAATAGAACTACAGCATCCTATAAATTTTATTGGTTGATTTCCATCATTGAGCTTGTTGAGCAAGGAATGGTGGAAATCCCTAAATCTACTATTTATGCCCGAATGATTAGTAATTCTTGGTTTACCATTAATTATTTCAAAGTTTCGTTCGGTAGTTCTGATCAATTGCAGCTGATTGTCAATGAATTACTTACGTTAGAGCCTCGCTTGAAAATTGACACTTCTAAAGAAGACGTAAATTCAATTTTAGTTTATTCTGAAAATAAGAAGACGAAGCAACTACTGAATAAATTAGATGATAACGTTCCGCATTGGTTTCTTTCTGCTTGGTTCCCTAAACAATCAAAAAAAGTAATTTATGCGCAATCACAGCAGTTTGAGAATGATTGCTTGTATGCTTTACATCGCGATACGATTCAGATCAATCCCATTTGGGTTAACTTTTTGATTTCAAATGCCAAATTGATCAAGGACTTCTGCTATTGGAATTTATCGCTCTATTTGCAAGTTAGAAACCCTAATGTTCCTGATATTCCTAGTAAGTTAATTAAAGAGGCTGGCAGAAATAGTTTAACCAAACAGACGAATCAGTATTGGAAAATGGTGTTTCAAGAACATGAATCCATTGATTGCATCTACACAGGCAAAAGATTGAGTTTAGAAAAGAACAATTTTTCATTGGACCATTTTGTTCCTTATTCTTTTGTTTCCCATGATTTGATTTGGAACCTATACCCTATTGATAAATCAGAAAACTCGCGAAAATCTAATTTATTGCCTTCTATTTCCACTCATTTTGACTCCTTCTATAAATTACAGAAGAAGGCTTTTACGGTTGTTAAAACGAAAGATTCATCCAATAAATTCTTAGAAGATTTTTTACCCCTCACCCCTGATTTATCAGAATTGAAACGCGATGCCTTATTGAATACCGTTCAACCTTTGATTACTATTGCGAGTAATAATGGTTTTCAGTTTTATGAAAAGGTTAAGAATTAATCCGCTGCCGTATCTCCAATACTTCCCGTGCAAATATCTTCATTAGATGCAGGTTTTAACCATTTATTGAGTTCTGTTATTCTTTTTTTCGTAATTTTTTCTGCAATATCATTTGCGCACATAGAGTATGCGCTGCCATAGAATTTTGGTCCATTAGCACCAGGAAACATCATATTAATTTCTGCTGATCTGAACTTAATCCAAAGGCTTTGTGATTCTCGCAAAGCTTTGATGAAGACCGTGTTTTTAGCATATTTAGCTGCTATTTTATTAATGACAAGAGTTAATTCTTTGTCTGCTTTCTTGTATGATTTATCGCTTTCTTGGGTCATTTCCCGCTGTGATTGTGCGTAAGTAATTGACGTACTCAAGCCTAGTAGCAAAAAGGTTAGTAATTTTTTCATTGCTTAAATGGTTTTAAAGTTGAAGGATAAGATACTAATTTAAGGAATCATCCATTGAAAACTTCCATCGGTATAATCAAAAAATGCCCTTCTATGCCCCGCATGATTAAGCCATAGCCAGTCGATGGATTGTACTTGGATAGAAACAATGCCAAAGTTCGTAAAACCCGCTTCACTTTCTAATAACGTAAATTTCTCTTGCTCTATGTCTTCTGAAAGACCGCTTGTCGATGAATTGGTAAAACTGGATGGGCTATGGAGAGTTAAATAACATTTTCTACTAGAAAGAGTGGTGGTTTCCCAGGCTTTGGCCGTAATATCATTCACATGATGTAAAACTGCCTTTCCCTTTATCCGTAATTGAATTCGCTCGTCTGCATCGTAAAAAAGTGCACTAATGCCTGGATTTATCAATAAATCGTCCCATTTGATGCTTCTGACATCCGTGTGAAAACGTAACTCTCTTTCTAGTGGTAAAGCTTTTCGTAAAACAACGGTTCGCATACTGACCTCGCCCTTTGATAACGTAGCCACACTAGGCGTATGAAAGGGATTTCTGCTTTTGATGGCGCCTGTGACTAATCGGTTCCAGCAGTCCTGCTCTAACTCGTTTAAACTGTATTCGGTATAATTTTCACGAATTAGCTCGTTATTTTTCATTTTTTATCTTTATTCGACTTAACAAAATAGAAATAGGAAATACCACCACTGTCCAGCATAAAATAGACATAATGAGCACATCCAGTAATAAACTTGCAAAGCTTAGAATCGGATCCGAATCGATCATTGCCAAGATAATGACAATCGCCAATGCTATCAGATAGCTGTTAATTATTATTTTTTTCATATGTCTCGCTTATTTCTCAAACACCCTCTTCAATAACTCATTAGTCCTTGCCATTGGATTAGCACGGATATCCTTCTCCTGTTTTGCGATTTCGCTGTAGATACCTTCCATGGCTTTCTCCGTCACGTAGGCGCTCAAGTCAGGGTTAATCTTCTTATTGCTGAAAGGAATGGCGTTGTATGCAGAGATTGCTTTTTCCCAATATCTAGTGGCATTAACTTTATCTAGAGATGTTTTGACTATGGGATTAAAGGATGATTTTAAGTTATCGGCTGTTTTTGATCTCAAAAAAGCCGTTGCAGCCGTTTCGTCACCTCGTAAAATAGTCAGTCCATCTGTAATGGTTATTTGTTTGATGGCGTTTACAAAAATCGGTGCTGCGGTAGCGGAAGCATCCTCAGCGGCACGGTTCATACTCAGGATAAAATCGTCTGCTAATTGATTAAGGCCGACACTTCTAAGGGTGCTTTCCACTTTAGCTGCTTCGGGTGGCATCAAGATTTTTAAGGCTGCGTTTTTAAAGAAACCATCTGGTTTAGCGAGATTAGTGCAGCCTTTTTCGGCACCAATACGAAGTGCTTCTTTTAAGCCATTAGCGATATCATCTGAGCTTAAACCGGATTTAGTGGCTCCTGAGGCGATTGCAGATGCTTTTTTGAGGATACCTTGGAAGGATTGAGCTTGAG
>CAJCBY010000020.1 GCA_903960725.1 uncultured Cytophagaceae bacterium
AGGCTTCGCCTTCGGCTCAGGCCTCGCCGCGGTAAACGCTGTCTTTCAATGCCTGCAATCTGGAGATCATATCTTAATGCCGGAAGTAGGGTATTATGCGTCGTATAAACTGGCGGAAGAAATTTTGGGACCGTGGGGTCTAGAAGTGACTCAGATAGACATGACAGATTTGGCACAGGTCGAAAAAGCGGTTCAAAAAAACACGAAACTTATTTGGGCGGAGACACCTGCGAACCCGATGCTTTGCATCACAGATATACGAGGTCTCGCTAAAATCGCTCAAAAAAATAAATTAAAGCTAGGGGTGGACAATACGATGGGCACACCTGTGCTCCAAAACCCCATCGCCCATGGAGCCGACATTGTCATGCACGCGACGACGAAGTATATAGGTGGACACTCCGATATTATGGGCGGGGCGGTACTTGTAAAAGAGGATGATGAGTGGGCGAAGCGGATTGAACGGGTTCAGATATTGATGGGGGCGACGCCGAATCCGTTGGACTGTTACCTGTTAGCGAGGGGATTAAAGACTTTGCCGCTGAGAATGCGGGAGCATAGCGCGAATGCTTTGGAACTAGCGAAGCGTTTGGAAAAACACCCTAAAGTAGAAAAAGTACACTATCCAGGTTTGGAATCGCATCCACAACATGCTTTAGCAAAAGCCCAAATGCCTCAGGGCTTTAGTGGAATGATTGCTTTGCAAGTAAAAACGGGGGAAACTGAAACGAGGGAGATGGCAGGCAAACTGCAGATCTTTCAACAAGCGACGAGCTTAGGTGGAGTGGAATCGCTAGTGGAACACCGGAAGTCCATTGAAGGACCACAGAGCACTACGCCGGGAAACCTGTTGCGTTTCTCGATCGGCTTAGAACATGTAGATGATTTGTGGGCGGATTTAGAGCAAGCCCTGCAGACGATTTAGAGATCTTTCTCTAGTTTAACTTCGATTTCTTTTCCAACACCCTTAAATTCAATCCGTTGTCTTTTGTAACCAGACTTAGATAAGGAGATGAAATTGTATTGCTTTTCGTCTATCTTAATTTCGACAGGAGTTTTTCCCACGAAGTAACCGTTTAATATAACCTCTGCGCCTGCTGGGTCAGATTTGACTAAAACCGTCTTTGTTGCAGGCGACACAAATGCACTTAATGCGCTGATTAACAATAAAATAGCAATATTTTTCATGTAGTCAATGAATTTAGAATTCGAATCTACCGAAAAATAAGCGAATTGATGTCCTGAGAGCTAAAAATATCTAGTTGCAGATAATCTTGCTTGAAGGTTAGAGCGGTGGTTATTGAGCTCCCACTGGTAATTGCGAATCCAAGCAAATGACAAAGATGCATTCAGTCCGAAATCTTTGAAGCGTGCTTGGTAATATCCTCCAAAGACTAAATCAACCCACTTTTGTTCATAATTAGTCAATCCGTCATAGACAAAATCTACGTTGTGTGCATAACGCTCAATATTAAAACCTAAGGCCCGTTTAGGCTTAAAAAATGCCACGTCTATCACTTGAGAATTACCGCCAGGGCCAATTCCCGCGCCTAATACCTGTCCTTGATGTGTATAACCTGAACGAACAATCCAATGTCGGTACCAGGACCCTTCATTTCGTAAAATTCGATCAGTTGACATATCTAGCGAGGTGTTTTCCAATGCCACTCGAATATATTCTCCATTAGGGCGTTTAAACAATTTGCGAATTCCTAGGGTAGAGGCATACGAATGATCAGGTGAAACAAAAAAGTCCCATACATTCATAAAATAATCATTCCAGCCACTTTCAGCATAAATTTCTAATTGTGCGGATGGAAATACCCAGCGGGCAGATAAAGAGGCTAATTGATCTCTATTCTTTCCATCCTCGTTTACAGTGGATTTTTTCTGTAATGGAATGAATAATGGGAAATAATCTGAGAAACCAGTTCCTAAATCTTTCGAATACAACTGAAAGACACGCGAGAAACCTAGAAATAAACCAGGTACCCATTTAGGTTGATAATTTACTGTTAAGCCAGTTGTGTAACGCCAGCCTTGAGGTTTTGGCCAAAAATAATTACCCCCTCCCACACTTACCTCCTCTGTAGTGGGCTCTAACCCTGAGCTGGTTAACTTTCCAGCAATCCATTGAAATTCTACATTACCGGCAAAGGTCTTTAGTGGCTTAACACTATTAAATGTAGCATGTAAGAAGCCAGGAGCATTATTAGTCATCAACAAACTATTTCGAAAGCCGGGGCCCCACCAAAGATTCTCGGTTGAAATTCCGAAAGAAACAGATTTAGAAGAAAGGCGAAGCGAACTTTGGCCAGGGTATAATTTCGTGATGGGGTCTTTGCCAAAACGCTCTGGGATATCCGCTGTGGTCAAGTAATAGACCATTGCACGTCTTGCTTTGTCGGTTTGCGATAAACTAAAGGTGGAAAAATCGGTATTAGCTGCCCAAAGAACTTCAGGTTTTAATTGCAAGGACAAAGCTTTGTATTTCAAGAATACCCCACCCGTAAAAAGTGTCTGCAATCCTCTCGCCGGCACCATTCCTCCATCATTATAACCCAATGGAGCAAAGGAATTGAAATTTGTTAGTAGAGTTAGTGGCAAAATACGGTGCTTTGCCGTATCAGAAACAGGCCGAATAGTAAATGAATGTTGAGCCCCTGAAATTAATTGCTCATTTCGCAAACGTTCCTCTGCTAAATCAGTCATACCTACAGGGATGGTTTGGGCGAAAATGGGAAACGAAATGAGGCAGAAAAAGATCTGTTTCAGCATATGCAAATGTAAAAAGGAATGGCTTGAATTATGTATTTTTGAGAGATAAATATTACAAAATTGAAATCCATTCTTTTTTTACATAGCTCATCTGACCTGTATGGTGCAAGCCGAATTTTTCTTCAAATCGTTCAAAACACGGTTCAGCAGGGTGATCGTGCCGTCGTTATTTTATCCGAAGAAGGTCCTTTAGCAGACGAGATTAGAGCAACAGGAGCAGAACTTCGCATCTTTAAATTGGGGATTCTACGCAGGCGCTATATGAATCCTTTGGGGGTGATAAATCGACTCTATTTCCTGTATAAGGCATTCCAAAAGCTTCAGGCCCTCATTGAATCCGAAAAGATTGATCTCGTTTATTCTAATGGAACCGCAGTCATGATCGGCGCCTTAACCTGTGCTAAAACGAAAACGCCTCATATTTGGCACATTCATGAAGTAGTTACTCCACCTTGGCCAGTAAATAGATTGCAGATATATTTAATGGATCAGGTTTCAAACGTTCAAATTGCTGTATCACGAGCAGCAGAAAATCACTGGAAGTCATTGGTCAATAAGCCAGAAAGAATCATCCAACTATTCAATGGTGTAGAGACTGCTCATTACTCAAAAGTTTCATCTCCCCAAGGAGAAATAAGTATAGGAATGATTGGGCGTGTAAATCATTGGAAAGGTCAACCTTATTTTTTAGCCATTGCAAAAGAATTAGGACCTTCCTATTCCTATGTTATGGCCGGAGATCCTTATCCAGGATACGAATATTTGATAAAGGAAAATGAGGAATTGCGCAAAAAATTAAATGTACATGTGATTAACCTCGGCTATGTTGCTGAGAATAGAGATTTTTTCAAAAATATTCACATTCTTATTTTACCTTCTATACAAACAGACCCATTGCCTACCGTGATTTTGGAAGCCATGGCGGCAGGGAAACCTGTAATTGCCACTAGACAGGGGGGTGCTTTAGATATGGTTGAGGAAGGGGAGACCGGCTTTTTCATTCCGATTGAAGAGCCGAAAATAGCAGCGAAAAAAATCCGGAACCTCTTAGAAAATCAGGATGAAATCAATCGAATGAGTCTAAATGCTAGAAAAAGAGCTCGAGAACACTTTTCTCTTGAGCGCTTTAATGCAGAAATCACTCGAATTATTTCTCTAACTTTACAGGGATGATGAGGTATTTACTCCTGTTTTTAAGTCTACTCAGCTTTCATAGCTTCGCACAATCGAGCATCGTGGCGGGATCGAATGATGAAACTACCCTGCGGGACTTGCAGTTAACAGGTAGATATGATGAAAATGCGTCCTTCACTTCAAGGCCACTATGGGTTCATCAAGATAGCCTGTATCGAACTGAATTGAACCAATTAGCTGGCAAAAATCAACAAAAAAAGTACTTTAATGCCTACCCCTTAGAATGGGAACAACGTTATAATACCCATTCCTATTGGGGTAGAAACGATGGGCCTATGATGTCTGTTAAAGGCTATCAAACTCTGCTTAGGGGAGGAATCAGTGCTAACACAAAATTTTTAGACTTGCAACTCATCCCTGAGCTGTATTGGACTCCAGAGGCTAGTGTTAAAACAGTAAGCCTCGGCCAATCTGCCCTACGTTTTCATGTCAATAAGTTCCCCGTAGGAGTTTCCCTATCTAAGGAGAATCTTTGGTGGGGACCTGGTGTGTTCAACTCCTTGATGATGAGCAATAATGCACCTGGATTCGAGCATATTTCATTACATACACGTCGCCCTTTGAAAACCTGGATTGGTCATTTTGAATTTCAATTAATCGGCGGAAATCTTGAAAGTCAATCAACTCAACCCTTTGAAAATCAACAATTACGCATATTCTCCAGCGTTTATGGCCGAGATCCGAAGGCTCGCTATTTTAACGCTATCAACTTAACCTATAGCCCGCGCTTCTTAAAAGGATTAAGCTTAGGGCTGAATCGCATGTTTCAACGCTATGGTGGAGATGGAATGAAAGGAGGCAGTTTCATGCAAGATTATTTACCGGTATTAAGTTCCATTTTTAAAAATTCGGCTGGAGGATTAGAGGAAGACGCCAGAGAACGAGATCAACTCGTAAATTTATTTATGCGCTATGCCTTTCCTAAAGCGAATACGGAAATATATGGCGAATTTGGGTGGAATGACCATAAATACAACATCCGAGATTTGATTTTAAACCCGGATCATGCAGCGGCCTATTTAGTGGGAATACGCAAAATTGTACCCTTATCAAATCACCGACGTGTAGGAATCGAATTGGAATTAACGCAATTAGAGCCTACGAATTCTGATGTCGCGAGACCAGCTGGTAACTGGTATGTGCATGGACAAATTTGGGAAGGCTATACCCATCAAAACCAAATCATCGGTGGAGGGGTCACCCCAGGTGACAATACCGCTAACTTGCGAATTTCGTATAGTAATGGTCTAAGAAAACAATCCATCAGCCTAGAACGCTACCAGCATGACCCCCGATTTCATAGTGTTGCTTGGACCGATGTCGCGATTGCTTTTAAACACCAGCAACCTTGGAAAGAGCATTTTCTATTTGTAGCGGGCTTGGATATGGTGAAGCGGAAAGGCTTGTTTTGGGATCAAGGAAATGATGCCCTGAATTTTCAATTATCCTTTAAATCCTATTATTACTGGTAATGAAACATCTGCGTCTATTTCTAGCTATTGCTCTACTGGCTGCTTTTCAGACGCAGGCACAGCGTTATTATAGTTACCAGGGACCTGATGTCTTAAAGAATACGTTTCTTTTTACTGATCGCTCCTTTTTAATTAATGCGAATCAACTAGAACAAAAAGAGGTGGATTCCCTTTTAGGAGTTAGCCCTAAGAAATCAGCAGATTTAGAAATTAGAGCTGTCCCCTTTGCGGTTTTAAATCAGTATAATTCTCGCTTACCCAATCGTTTAAATCAAGGCTCTGCAAATCCAAATGTGGGATGGCAGCAGCTTTATAGTTTTGGAGTTGATGTAAAATGGAAAAATACGATAACGGTTCATTTTGCTCCTGAGCATCAATTCGCAGAGAATTTGCCTTTCCCACAATACCCAAGAATAAGCACCGATTGGGAACAATACTACTATTATTTAAATCACATAGATAACCCTGAACGACAAGGTGAACAACAAATTAATAGCTGGAATCCGGGGCAATCTTTTGTACAGTATCGCTATAAAAATTGGTTAGCAAAAGTGTCGACGGAAAATAAATGGTGGGGTCCAGCCAGCTTTAATCCATTAATTTTAGGGAATAATGCGCCAGGATTCCTTCATGCTAGTATCAGCACAGGTGCTCCTTTTCGCACCCCTATCGGAAATGTGGAGGGGGAGTTAATCGGTGGATTATTGAACAATTCTGGCTATGGCCCTCCAGAACAAAATCGCATTTCGACCTGGTCGAATACCTGGTTATACAATCCTAAGAAAGAGAAGGACCGCTACCTAGTCGGATTAGTCTATTCTTTACAACCTAAATGGGTGCCTGGTATGTATGTAGGCTTTGCAAAGATCCGGATGACCTACCAAAACGAATTTTTTAGTGAGGCCTCCGCTGCCATGGGTTCTTGGTTTATGCGTTACCAAATGCCTAAAGAACATGCAGAGCTCTATTTCGAATATGGACGATCAGATACCGATATAAATATTGCTAATATCTTCCAAAATGACCCTTATGGTCGCGGATATACTGCAGGCTTAAAGAAAGGCTATTCATTGGGTAAAACAGATCAGCTTATATTACTCGGCGCTGAAATTACTAACCTCAGTTTGCCAGAGAAGGAACAGGTAAATAATCAACCTAAGTCGTGGTATTTACATGAGTATATTCGTCAAGGATTTACTCACAAAGGTCGCGTCTTAGGAGCAGGAATTGGACCGGGTAGCAATGCCCAAACGGTCTATGTACAATGGATGAAAAAAATGAGTTTTGTGGGACTTCGCTTTAATCGCGTCATTCACAATTTAGATTTCTATCACTCTACGAAGTATTATCAAAGTGATCACTTTAATCAATATTGGGCAACTTTAAATGCCGCTCTTTATTACAGCCTACATTATAATCAAATTACTTTTTCTGGAGAAGTGTCCTGGCAAAGAGATTATAATTACAACTGGGAATGGATTCGATATACCGGGAACGGATTTGAAAACATTGGCGCTGACGAGCTAAATTATGGCGGTCGCTTACTTATTCAGTACCGTTTTTAGGATCAAATAGAAATATAAGTAAAAAGACACTAGCGAAAAATCCGCCTAATAGCCCAAATATCAAACCTTCATACCATTCCAATAAATTACTAGGCAAAGGCGTATCCGGGGTATCTACTAACTGAATTGTGGGCGTTTCTTGTAAAAGAGACGCTTTAGAAATCTCTAAATTTTTTAATACCTCCGCATAAATCATCCCAGAAAGGCTTTCCTCTCGGGAATTAATCGTGCTTTCTGCCTCTTGATCATAATATTGTGGATTCAAGTCTAACATTTTAAAGTTAGACTGAGCAGTCCTTCGTACTCGTTGATTTGCATAACGCTGAAGACTATCCGCTAAATGTTGAAGACGACTAATATTCCCCTTGATACGCTTCGTTTTTGCATTAATATACAAATCAGAGGTCATCGTTAATAATCGCTTGCAAAAAAGACTAGCTAATTGCTCATCGCGCATTGTGATGTTAATTTCAAACAAACTTAAGCGACGATCTGGCTTGAATACTTCGATATCCTTCTTAATCACGCGGTCAATCAGTGTATTTAACAAACTATCCTCTAAACGGGAATAAGGCTTTTTAGTCAAAGAGAAATCCACCTTCACACCCACTTTGCGGCTATCTAACCAATCCTCTTTTAACTTTAAAGATGTAGCGTAGCGGTCCGCTAAGGACATTTCTGATCCATCATAGGACGTCAAAAAAGTCTTACGTAATAAAGAGCGACTTTTTGCTAATTCGATAATATTTTCTCCACTTAATAGATTACTTCCACCTAAAGCTCCAAGTAATTCAGGGCCCAATTGGCCTGAAATGGCTCCCATTAGTCCAGAACCACCTAGCGACTTGCTGTCCTCTACGACGAAGGAAGATCGAGCGGTGTATTTGATGGGTTTAATACTTACATACGCAAAACCAAGAGCAGCTCCTAGCGCAGTTACACCTACGATCAACCCTATTTTCGTGCGCAAAAAAGCGAGGTCGATTTTAAGTGTAGCTAATAAAAAAGTCGATATTGATCCTTGCATGTGCTTATTTATTCAAAATGGAAATGACCGCCACTAGCGAGGTTAATAAAGTCGCAATACTACTGATTTCCGAAACACCGATGGTTTTGATATCAGCCAATGACTTTTCAGGCACAAAAATCTTACTTCCCGGTTGAATGCGTGGGTAGAATTTCATGAATAAGAAACGGTGTGTTTTCTTGTACATTCCGTTCGGGTATTGTACATATGCCTTCCGCAAATTCGCATTATTTTTTGTCCCCCCAACCGCTGAAATATACTCGCCTAGACGCCCAGAATGGTATTCAATCAATTGTTCATTGAATACGGCTCCTGTCACTGTAACAAAGTTGTTCTTACGCGGCACTACGATTTGATCCCCTGGTAATAAATACAAAGGCGTATTTGTTTCCTCTATTCCGATGCGCAATCCATTTCGGTATACTTGTAGATCTCCGATGGATGCATAAGGCGAGATTCCCCCAGCGCGTGCGATAATTTCCGCTACTGTTTCATCCCTTTTCTCTAAACTGTAATCACCTTCATAAAGTACCTCGCCGCGCACTTTCACAGAACCGAGTAGTCGGTAGTTTAATAGTTTAGGCACTAGCACATCGTCAAATGGTTCCAAAGCTAAGGACGCAGCAGAACTACGTAATGAAGAATCAACTGACACCTTTGAACGCGTTAAAATCTGATTCGATAAATTCTCTTGATTGTCTCTTTTCAGGCGATTTAATTCAACTTTATGAAAGGCTGCATCTACGGTAAAGCCGCCCGCTAATGCGATGAGGTCTTCGATTTTCATCCCTTTTTGGAACGTGTAGGACCCCGGTTTTTTCACCCCACCGCTAATGGTAACGAAGGTATTCGTTAAGAAGTTGCGTGCAGAGAAAATAACGATGGAATCATTTTTTACGAGAAGAATGTCTGGCTGTTTTTTGGCCAAAATTTCAAGCACATCAAAAGGAATCATTTGCGTATTCACGCCTGGCATCTTCCGCTGAATGAATCCCCTATTTGCAAAGGCATTCTCCTTAATTCCGCCAGCGCGAGAAATCAATGCACTTAAATTTTCATTTTTTAATAGCCCATAAGGCCCCGGGCGGTTAATTTCCCCAGCGATGATTACCTTATTCTCATACAACGAATCAATTGCTCCCACTGTGACAGCATCGCCCGCACCTAAAACAAACGTGGCAAATTCAGCAGAATTTACATTTTTAATCTGTAAACCAGTCTCGCCCTTCGTCTTAATAGTCACAGATTGTGTGTAGGCATTTTCGCCAAAACCACCCGCAAATTGCAAAACCTGTTGAAGCGTTTCTTTTTCCTTTAATTCGAAGATCGAGGAGACTTTTACCTCTCCCTCCACTTTCACGCGGTTTTTATAAATCGGATAATGGATGATGTCTTGATCCTCTAAGCGCACATTTTGGCCTAGAATTCCCTTCTTAATGAACTCATAAAAGTCTACTTCACGCACCACTTTATTATTACGAATCACCTGGATAGTCCGCAGTGATCCATTATCAGTAGGTCCTCCAGAAAGGTATAATAAGTTAAATAAATTAGTCAGCCCTGAAACGGTATAGCCCCCGGGTCTGCGCGCCTCACCGGACACATAGACCTGAATGGTTCTTACTTCAGAAAGGCTTACATAGACCTTCGTAGCACTAGTGGAAATGCCTGGATATATAGCCGTTAAACGGGAGCGAATTAATTTTTTCGCCGCCTCGATAGATACGCCGTTTAAGGAAACTTTACCCACATAAGGTAACGTATAATATCCTTCTGGGCTAATATAGCCCACTATTTCACGTTCATTTAATCCCGTTACATCCACTTTCAACCCATCACCTGGCCCTAAAATATAGCTCTCAGGCGTAGCTAGATTAGTATTAGGAGCGTATTCTGAGAAAGCCTCAGAGAAAAAGGAGTACCCGAAATAAGGGGACTTAGGTTGTCCCTCTAAAGGTGTTTTAAATATCCAGCTGGTATCTCTTCGAGCGATAGCGTTTGATAAGGAGGTATCTAAGCTGGCTTCGCCCAGTTTAGACCCATAAGCCGCCTGGCTCTGTACAACTAACTTTACCTGTTCTAAAACGCTCGCTGGATAGCCGCGTCTAACTAATTGATTCTTAATTTCTGCATCTGAAAGGCCCATTTGTTTCGCTTTCATATAAGCGTTCACAGCCTGGGATTGCATGGCACCACTTAGTTTCGCTTTTTGTCCAAAAGACGAAAAAGTAAGTACGAAACAAGCCAATAAGGTGGTAAAAAATAATTTCATGAGCTAAAATTAAGGAAAAGTATGAACTAATACGCCTGATCTTCTCCTTTTAAAAGATTAATGATGGTTTGCAGGACAATTTGGCAATCTAACCAAAAATTCCATTTCCGGATGTAATACAAGTCATAGTTCACCCTGTTTTGCATATCTAAATTCGTCTTTGTAATCCCCCTAAATCCATTTACCTGGGCCCAGCCCGTGATTCCTGGCTTAATCAGATGACGTAAATTGTAGGAAGAAACAGCATTTAAAAACTCTAAATTATGCGGAATCGGATGAGGCCTAGGCCCCACTACAGACATATCGCCGCGTAAAGAATTTAAAAACTGAGGCAATTCATCTAAACTCGTTTTCCGCATAAATCGACCTAAAGGAGTAACGCGGACATCATCTCTTTCTGTCTGTAAAAACTTCCCATCCCCGTTAGACGTAGGTACTTGGTTATACATCGTCCTAAACTTATATACGTTAATATGGCTATTGTTTAAGCCCCATCGCTTCTGTTTAAAGAAAACAGGCCCCGCACTAGTTATCTTGACTAAGAGGATTAGAATAGGGAAGAGCCATGAAGCTATCAGAATAAAGAATAATAAGGAAAAAACAATATCAAAAACACGCTTGATTAACTGATTTCCCCATTCATCGAGGGGTAATGCTTGTTGACTGATCACCGGAATCAATCCGATATTTTCAATCGTAATGGGATTCGTCGTCAAATGTATGTAATTAGGAATAATTCGCACATTAACTCGATGTTGATTACAGACAGTAATTATTCGGTTAATTTCTTTCTCCTTTTTCTGCGGTAAGGCTATGACCACTTCATCTAAATCCATCTCTTTAATAATGGATTCTACATTATCTGTTTTACCTAAGTAAGGACATACCTCAAACCCATCCGGTCCATCGTAAAGTGCCCCCAGGCATTTATAGCCATAAAAAGCATTTCGCGACAAAATCTCAAAAAAGTGCTCTGCATAAACAGATTCGGAGACGATGATTACGCGTTCAAACAGTTTTCCTTTATTCGTAATTAAATGCAAGTATTTTCGGACAATATATTTCACCAGAAATAATAGCCCAAATAAAATGGCTAAATAATCGTAAAATATGGAGGAATTATAATAAAGAAATAGTTGGAAGAAGAAAATATTAGCTCCTTGAATAAAAGCAAAAAGCAAAATCGTGTAACAGATAAAAACGATTTCTTCTGCATATTTATTAAACCGTCTTTCCGTATTTAATCGAGAAATGCGAGCCGCTAAATACCAAGAGAAAACAGACGTGGTGACGAAAACTAAATGAACGCTCAATGGAATACTATCCGTACTTTTTTCAACCATAAAAAAAGCGCAGATATAAGCGGTGATTAGAACGGGGAAATCCAGCACCACCTTGGCAATTAAGTACCTATTAAAGATTCCCTTCATGCTGCGAATTTACGAATATTCGCTCATATTGTGATGCGATGTGATCCCAATTATAGGTTTCAATCAGGCGGCTTTGAGCTTTAGCCCTTAAATCAACGAAAACTTGATTTTTTTCGTTTAAACACTTGACTAAAGAATTTGGATCCTTGTCAAACAGCAAACCAAACTCCCCATCGGCTAACACCTCTTTATTAAATCGAGTTCCTAATGCGATAATCCCCGTTCCCTCCGCTAAAGCCTTTATCAAGGTCGGATTTGTTCCGCCAAACTCATGCCCATGTAAATACGCATAGCAATGTTGATACAGCGCAGAAAGAACCTGCGAGTCCTTCACATAACCCGTGAATCGGATATTTGGATTGCCCTTGATTTTTTCTTTAATCGACTGAGCAAAGACATCATTAAAGACATCATCCCCTACTATGACCAGCATCTTATCTGACTTCGATTTCAAATACCCGTCGATTAGTATATCTGAATTATTATCAGGAATCAAACGACCCACAATCAGAAAATAGCCCCCCGATTCGAGATTCCAGGGATCTAAAAGTTCCATCGATACGGGTATATAGGGATCCGCTCCGTAAGCAATCATCGTCGATTTAGCCTGAAACAATTCCAAATACGTTTTTTGCATCTCTACGGCATCCGTCACCACCTGGTCCATCCAGCGAGTGGCTTGCTTCGCTGCGAAATAGAAGTATTTAGACCCCAAGCCTTTCCATTTAGGTCGTAGCCATTCCATTCCGTCTACATTGATGACCGTAGGAATTTTAAAGAGTCGAGTGATTACCCCAAAAGGCCCATTCGCCGCATTTACGTAAAATAGTACATCTGGCCGCTTGAAAAGGCAGGCATGGAGGGTGGCTAGTAAAGTGTGCGTTAATTGGCTCAGGGTTTTTTGTTCGATAGAAGGGACGTAGACTAGCTGAATCCCATTCACCTGGGATGGCCTCTCCTTGAATAAGGAACGATGGCAATAAACCGTTACTTCTATTCCCCTTTGGACTAATCGCTCGCCTATTTCCTTCACTAAGGTTTCATATCCTGAATAAACATAAGGATATCCCCTTAAGCCAAGCATGGAAACCCGAAAAGGCCTATGCATCAGTCGCAGAAATTGCGATGCCACTGCAGCCCATTGAAATGCCTTCGCTCTTTCTAGTCCTGCGATACGCAATTTTGCACGACAAGCCTCGTCTGTAATTAGGATAGTTAGTGTATGAGAAATAGCTGAAACTTGATATGGGTCAAAATAGAGCACGGCGTCTCCTCCTACCTCAGGCAAAGCCGTATTATTCGCTGCTGCACAAGGAAGCCCTTGCTGCATTGCCTCCACCAGAGGCAGGCCAAAACCTTCATTTAAGGAGGGGAAAACATAGGCATGCGCATGTCTATATAAATTAGCTAATTCCTGATCCGATACCCTCCCTACTAATAAAACTCGATCCTGTACTCCTAAATCATTTATTTTTTGTTCTAATGCTGCACGCCCATTAGATCCTGAATAGGCGGGCGACTCTCCAGCTAATACAAGCAAACCGTCCCAATCCAATGATTCAAATGCCTGTACTAATCGAAGTAAATTTTTTCGGTGATCTAATGTGCCTACATGTAAAAGATAGGGTTTATCGAAGCGGGATTCTCCTGTAGCCTCAGGTAAAGATTTAGGCCCTTCCGTTATTACGTCTACTCGTTTAAGTGCAGGGATAAAATGTAGTAAGCGATTTTTAACATACTCAGTAGGAACTATCACCGCCTCCGCATTATTAGCGGCAGGAACAGCTAAATAATGAAATAAGCGGAGCCAAAATCCATTATAATGTGCTGGTTGTTCGAAGAAAAAGGCATCATGAAAAACAACAAATTTTTTCGCAGGAAGTGGGAGTAGTGGAAGAAAATAGTCTGTACATAATAAGGCATCTACTCCATTTATAAGACAATAAAATGGCAAATAGCATTGCTTCCATAGGAAAAACAGTAGGTGCTCTAACGCCTTTCCTAGGTAAGACGATCCCGTATAAACGGCTAGGGGATAAGTAATAAATAAAACCTCTGGATTCGACGAAAATTCATCGCATAGGGCCTTTAGGTAAGTAAATGTCCCGGTTTTGCTTTTCTGTAAATCTCGGGTATCAATCGCTATTTTTCGCATTCTACACGACTAATTTGATGGATAATATACCCA
>CAJCBY010000021.1 GCA_903960725.1 uncultured Cytophagaceae bacterium
ACGATCTTTTGGACATTCGCGGCGAAGTACTAAATCCTTCTCCACTAATTTGTCTACTAGGCGAGAGGCATTCGACATTTTGTCTAACATTCTTTCGGTAATGGCTAAAACGGTCATTGGGTTTCCTTGTTGTCCTCGAAGAATGCGAAGCACATTATACTGTTGCACCGTAAGACCAAAAGGTTTCAATAATTCCTGTTGTTGCTGAACAATCCAGTTGCCTGTATAGATCGCATTCACTACGGCTTTAGCTGCCTCAGAAGGAAATTTTGATTGTTTTAAATCTTCGGAAATACCCATGATTAAAATTTGATGTCGTAAAATTAAATGTAATTACATTAAATACAAATGAAAATAAATTTATTTTTACCAAAAACCTGAATATTTTAAATTTTGGCCTATTTTTGAACATGCAGACATTCCTATCACTTCAGTATCCCTTTATCTTAGCTTCTAATTCACCTCGCAGAAAAGAGATCTTGCGTTCCGCCGGATTCGAATTTTCGGTATTGCCCAGTGATGTGGATGAATCTTTCTCAGCGGAGATGAAACCTCAGGAGGTACCGGTGCATTTGGCAGAAAGAAAAGCGAATGAATTAGCTAGAATTTCACCTAATGCTCTTGTGTTAGCCGCTGATACGGTCGTTATATTAGGGGATGCTATTTTAAATAAACCACAGGATAAATCAGAGGCGATTCACATGTTACAGCAATTATCTGGAAAAACGCATGAGGTGGTAACCGGAATTGCTTTGCATACGCCTCAGGGATTGTTTACGAAAGCGGATTCTGCTTTGGTCAAGTTCAGAACTTTTGAAGACTGGGAAATTGATTTTTATGTACGTGAGGGATCTTGTTTGGATAAAGCAGGATCTTATGGGGTACAGGATTTCTTAGGAATGGTAGGAATTGAATCCATTCAGGGTTCTTTCTACACGGTGATGGGATTGCCCATTTATGACGTGTATCAATTGATGAAACCTTATATTTTAGACGGGAAACAGTTACTAATTAGATAGAAAAACTTTCTCCACAACCACATGTGCGACTTGCATTCGGGTTTTTGAATTGAAAACCTTTTCCGTTTAGACCATCGGAGAAGTCTAATTCGGTGCCAGCTAGGTATAAGATTGATTTCTTGTCCACCATTACTTTCACACCTTTATCTTCAAAAATCATGTCGTTTGGTTGAGCTTCTGCAGCAAAATCCAAATTGTACATGAGGCCCGAACAGCCTCCACCTTCTACTGCCACGCGGATGTTGAATTCCTCCGTTAAACCTTCTTTAGAACGTAATTCCTTGATTCTATTGGCAGCTAAATCCGATATCGTAAGCATGGTGGTCGTATTTTGATGAAAATCTGATACAAAAGTAGCCCTTTTTTTGATAAAAAAAACCATTATTTAGAGTGAATCTAAATAAAGTGTAGTTTTTCAAAACCATTGGTCTTAATTTTGTGTTTCAATTGCAGATTAAAAACATATACCATGCTTTCAATAAAGAATTTACAAGCAAGAATAGGGGAGAAGGAAATCTTAAAAGGGATCAATTTAGAAATTAAAGCCGGTGAGGTTCACGCCATTATGGGACCTAATGGATCAGGTAAATCGACTTTAGCGTCCGTTTTAGCGGGACGTGAAGATTATGAAGTGACCGCTGGATCCGTTGAATTTTTTGGAAAAGATTTACTGGATTTAGCTCCAGAAGAACGTGCAGCAGAGGGTTTATTCCTTGCTTTTCAGTACCCAGTGGAGATTCCAGGGGTATCGACGACCAACTTTATGAAGTCAGCGGTGAACGAAATTCGTAAATACCGTGGAGAAGAGCCTTTGGACGCTGTTCAGTTTTTGAAGATGTTCAAAGAGAAGATGAGCTATGTGAATATTGATCAAAGTTTATTGTCTCGTGCATTAAACGAAGGTTTTTCCGGTGGAGAGAAGAAAAGAAATGAAATTTTCCAAATGGCGGTCTTAGAACCTAAATTAGCCATTTTGGATGAAACAGACTCTGGTTTGGACATCGATGCCTTGCGTATTGTGGCAGAAGGAGTGAATAAATTGAAATCCCCAGATAACGCGACGATTGTAGTGACTCACTACCAACGTCTTTTGGACTATATTATTCCAGATTTTGTACACGTATTGTACAAAGGTAAGATCGTCAAATCAGGTGGAAAAGAATTAGCGCATGAATTAGAAGAGCGTGGGTATGATTGGATTATTTCAGCTTTAGGAGAATAAGATGTTGTATAAAGAATTAACGTCAGCGTCTCAAAAAGAGGCAATAGAACGTTTTAAGGCCAAAGGATTTCCCACCAACAAATGGGAAGAATGGAAGTATGCGTCCTTGAAATCTTGGAATGAAAAAGACCTCGATTGGACTCCTGCTGCATTGAACGAGACGTCTTCAGCTAGCTTACAAACTCAGAATGGGAATACCAGCTTCCACGGCACATTGCCAGCCGGAGTGGAATTCATTTCATTCGATGCATTTTTAGTGGCTAATCCTACGATTGCTACTAAATGGGAGCAACGTTTTCCCATTCTTGATCAGAATTCATTGTATGATTTAAACACAGCACTTGTGGTTAATACGCAGGTTTTGTGGGTAAAAGCAGGTGTTTCAGTTGACCAGGCAATCACGCATGATTTTATTCTGTCTGCGGCGCAAGCCTCAGCCGTTCAAAGCCGTGTAATCGTTTATGTAGAAACGGATGCTTCGTTAACTTTAATCGAGCGTGCTTATACGAAGGAGGGTTCAGCTGAAGTTTTGTCCAATTTTGTGCAAGAAATTTATGTGAACGAGAAAGCGAATCTGACCTATGTGAAGGAACAAGATTTGGCCCAAAACACAACACACATCGATCATACCTTCATTACGCAGCTGTCTAATAGCCAGGTAGATCTTTTTACCTTCTC
Organism: uncultured Cytophagaceae bacterium; assembly: GCA_903960725.1. Taxonomy (GTDB): domain Bacteria; phylum Bacteroidota; class Bacteroidia; order Cytophagales; family Spirosomataceae; genus Aquirufa. The sequence continues at coordinate 2,920 of CAJCBY010000021.1, forward strand.
ACTTAATGCGGCTTACATTCGCAATAACCTGCATTTCTACAGCGATGGAGAAAATGTTGTTTCGAATTTGAATGGTCTATACGTGCCAGGAGAGGATCAATTAATGGATTCTCACACGGTAGTAGATCACCGCAAACCGAATTCAGAATCTCACGAATTATACAAAGGCGTGTTGTTAGGCAATTCGACAGGGGTGTTTAATGGTAAGATTTTTGTACGTCCAGATGCCCAAAAGACCAATGCATTCCAAAGTTGCAAAAACGTCCTTGCTTCCACGCGTGCTACGATGAATACGAAGCCACAATTGGAGATTTGGGCGGACGATGTGAAATGTTCACATGGAACCACGACAGGTCAATTGAACGATGAAGCTTTATTCTATTTACGTTCTAGAGGTATTTCTTTAGCGAACGCGCGAACTTTATTGTTACTCGCTTTTGTTCAAGAAGTAATCGACCGCGTAACACATCAGGAGACGAAGTTGCGTTTGACAGATAAAATTATTTCAAAAATCCAGACTTCCTTAGCGATTTAATCATGGCGGAGAAATTAAATATAGATCAAATTAGAGCAGATTTCCCTGTTTTACATCAGCAGGTGAACAAGGCTCCTTTGATTTATTTTGATAATGCGGCGACCACTCAAAAGCCAAAAGCCGTCATCGATGCGCTTTCAGCCTATTATGAGCAGGATAATGCAAACATCCACCGAGGAATTCACACTTTGGCGGAACGTGCAACAACTGCCTATGAGTTAACTCGTAAGAAGCTGTCGTCCTTTTTGAATTCCCCTTCGACAGACCAGATTATTTTTACTTCGGGTACAACTGCAGGGATTAATTTAGTAGCCCAAACTTTTGGCCGAGCAAACGTAGGAAAAGGAGATCAAATCATCGTTTCGAACCTGGAACACCATTCTAACATCGTGCCTTGGCAGATGATTGCGGAGGAAAAAGGGGCAGAGATTAAGGTTATTCCTGTGAGTGATGCAGGTGTTTTGGATATTGAGGCTTTCAAAGCATTATTAAATCCCAAAGTTAAATTAGTTGCTGTCAATCACGTTTCTAACGCGATTGGAACGATTAATCCGATTGAGGAAATCATTTCTTTAGCCCATAAAGTAGGGGCTAAGGTTTTAATTGATGGGGCTCAATCGGTTGCCCATTTAGCAGTAGATGTGCAATCGCTCGATATGGATTTCTTTGTGTTTTCAGCACACAAACTTTTCGGGCCTACGGGCGTGGGAGTTTTGTACGGGAAACGCGAATTACTAGAGTCAATGCCACCTTACCAAGGAGGAGGGGAGATGATTAAAGAGGTAAGCTTTGCCGGAACGACCTACAATGAATTACCTTATAAGTTTGAGGCAGGAACGCCTAATATCGCAGATGTGATTGCTTTTGGGGCTGCTCTGGATTATGTTCAAGCTATTCCTTCGGAAGCTTTAGCCGCGCAAGAAGAGGCGCTTTTAGCCTATGCTACACAGAAATTACAAGCCATTCCAGGTCTACGTATCGTGGGAACTGCACCAGAAAAGATTGCCGTTATTTCGTTTGTGATTGATGGAGTTCACCCACAAGATATAGGTGTTTTATTGGACAAATTTGGCATTGCAATTCGTACGGGACATCATTGTGCACAGCCTTTAATGCAACGTTATGAGCTAGTTGGAACTTGCCGCGCGTCCTTTTCGTTTTACAATACGTTCGAAGAGATCGATCGTTTTGTGCTTTGTTTAGAGAAAACTTTACAGATGTTAGGATAATGGGACAGCCAATTAACGAGATACAGGAGGAATTAATTGAAGAGTTTGGTCTTTTTGAAGACTGGGCAGATAAATACGAGTATTTAATTGACCTAGGCAAGAAGTTAGCACCTATGTCAGATGCCTTCAAAACAGAAGAAAATGTCATTAAGGGCTGCCAAAGTCGTGTATGGTTACATGCCGAAAAGCAAGGCGATTTAGTCGTATTTCAAGCGGATTCGGAGGCTATTATTGTGAAAGGAATGATTTCGATGTTGATTCGAGTTTTGTCCAATCACACGCCAGCAGAGATTTTAGCTGCTGATCTATATTTCATTGATCAAATTGGAATGAGCCAGCATTTAGCCCAAACTCGTTCTAACGGTTTAGTATCCATGGTAAAACAAATGCAACATTATGCTTTGGCCTTCTCTTAAGCGATTATTTAGAATGGAAAATTCAAGTCAAATGAATGAGGTAGATTTAAAGGAAAAAGTGGTCAAGGCGATTAAAACCGTTTATGATCCAGAAATTCCAGTAGATGTGTACGAGCTCGGGTTAATCTATGAAATCAAGATTTTCCCAGTCAATAACGTGTACATTTTAATGACCCTAACTTCGCCATCTTGCCCGTCAGCCGAAAGTATTCCGGTAGATATTGAGAAGGCGGTACGGGAGATTGAAGGTATTGCGGAAGTATCTGTTGAATTAACATTTGATCCTCCTTATGAGCAGGATATGATGTCTGAAGTGGCCAAATTAGAACTTGGTTTTATGTAATTGCGTTTAATTTTAAATCTAAAATAAAAATATATGTATCCAGAACATTTAGTACATCCTATGCGGATGGATATCGTTGCCGGAGGTTTCCAAGAATTGAAGTTAGCTTCAGAAGTGGAAGATGTAATGGCTAAGCCAGGTACAACCTTGGTATTTTTTAACTCAGTTTGCGGATGTTCAGCATCTACAGCTCGTCCAGGAGTGAAACATGCGGTAGCCGCTTCAGCTAAGAAACCTAATCAATTAGTAACGGTTTTCGCTGGTGTAGATCCTGACGCGGTTCAAAAAGCACGTGAGTATACTTTGCCTTATCCTCCATCATCTCCATCGATTGCTTTATTCAAAGATGGTGAGTTGGTTCATTTCGTAGAGCGTCACCACATTGAAGGTCGTTCGGCAGATATGATCGCTGGACACTTGGAAGGCGTATTCGAAGAGTTTTGTTAATTATACTATAATAAAAAAGGGAGCTTCCATCAGGAGCTCCCTTTTTTTATGTCCTTTCAGAAAGGATTATTGCTTAGGCGCACCGCCCATCGCTCCTGATTCTGAAGTGCTATTTTTAGCTTTCTCAGCCATTTTCTTAGCGGCACCTTCGTAGTCCCCCGCTTTGATGAAGGACATCTTCAACAAGTCGATTGATTTTTGAGTTGCCTCTTGAATTTGTGCCGGAGTTAAGCTCTTCACTTTGTTCTCTAATTCTTCAGACCATTTCATGTTACGTCCTAAGAATAAGTTGCTGTTCAAGCTTCCTACTAAAGCATTGTCTTGTGAACGCGTCACTTGACGAGATTGTAACCAAGATTTCTTCGCTTCGTCGATTTCTTTCTGAGTGAAACCTTCTTTCAAGACTTTCTCGATTTCCTCTTTGAATGCTGACTCTAACTTTGCTAAGTTCTCTGGAGCATAGATCGCATAGCCGATGAATGCACCACTTTGATCTAATGGACTAGCTACGAATTGAGAACCAACGCCGTAAGATAAACCATCTTTCTGGCGAATACGGTTCATTAAGCGTGAGCTTAATCCGCTGCCACCGCCTAACATATAGTTAGATAATTCTAACGCAGCATAGTTAGGATCGCTATCAGAGATTTTCAATGGCTGGTAAGCTAAGAAGAAGGCATTTGCTTTATC
>CAJCBY010000022.1 GCA_903960725.1 uncultured Cytophagaceae bacterium
AAACCATATTCACAGCAATTGTTAGATCGAGTGGGTAAATAGTTTATACTATATTAAATAAACTATCTTATAACTACCTTCATTCTCAAATTCCAGCATTCAATTATGAAACATACCTAATATCGAGATAAGATACATTAGGTATTTCGGTGATCTTTCAATAATTCTATTTTCATTGGGGTCAAGATGAAAATATTCTTGCAGCCTAAACATCATACCATTGACGTAAATTAGAGTTATGATTTACATCGTTTTATTTTAAATGAAGTTCGATCTTTTGCAGTTCCAAACAAGGGTATCAAATTAGCTCTATGTTAATCAAATGATGTTTGTTTGTGTTAGTGGTGATAGGTTTGATAGAGTTATCAAATCTATTAACTTCTACATTATTTTATACTTCTAGTGATTTTGTTGAAATCCCTTTTATAGCACCCCATTTAGCACCGGGCATAAAAAAAGTCCCTGAAAATCAGAGACTTAAATTGTAGTTGGCGGTCCGGACGGGACTCGAACCCGCGACCCCATGCGTGACAGGCATGTATTCTAACCAACTGAACTACCGGACCGTCTTGTAATTGGTGGCACAAAATTAGGGAATTTCTCCTTTGAAACAATACCTTTGGGTAAAAAAATAAGAAAATATGCACATTCCTGCTAACTACGAATACCCTAATGCGCCGTATTTCGCTGAATATCTGAACTTTGAGGCGGAGGAGAATTTGTTTGAGGTGTTGAAAAATCAGACGACTGAAATTTGTCAAATTTTTGAAAACTTGAATAAAGGTCAAGCTGAATTTGCCTATGCGGCAGATAAATGGAGCTTAAAGGGTTTACTTGGACATATGATTGATACAGAAAGGATTGTGTCATACCGGGTTTTGGCCATTTCCAGAGGTGAAAAAACACCCTTACCTGGTTTTGATGAAAATGAGTACCAGGCGGCATCGGAGTACGAGACACAAGATGCGGCAGACATACTTTTGCAATACAAGGCCACGAGGGCAGCAACAACAGCTCTTTTAAACTCCTTTTCCAGCAAGCACTGGAACCAAATGGGACAAGCAAACGGCAAAATAACAAGTGCACGTGCTTGGGCCTGGATGATTGCTGGACATGAAAAACATCACCTTAGGATAATTAAGGAGCGGTATTTGAGCCAAATTTCTTAAATTGCCCTATGCATTTTTACAAATACCAAGGAACTGGAAATGATTTTGTGGTGGTTGATGACCGCGCAAAGACTTTTGGCCTGAATCAGGAGGCGATTGCAATGCTTTGCCACCGCCGTTTTGGGATAGGAGCAGATGGGTTAATGTTATTGCAAGAGGAAGAGGGCTATGATTTCAAAATGGTCTATTTTAATGCCGATGGAACCGAAGGGACGATGTGTGGGAACGGTGGTCGGTGTTTAGTTCGCTTTGCGGCAGACCTAGGTATCGTTACAGAAAAAGCACATTTTATCGCGGTAGATGGACCGCATTTGGCCTATATTACTCCTGAAACCATCTCCTTGCAAATGAAAGATGTTCCGGGTATCGAGCAGCATAATGATGATTATTTCACGAACACGGGCTCACCTCATTTCGTGCGATTCACGAATCAAGTGCAGTTTTATGATGTCAAAAACACCGGAGCAGCGATTCGCTATTCCGAAGCCTACCAGCCCATCAATGGTACGAATGCAAACTTCGTAGAAAAATTAGATGACCAAACCCTCTTCGTGCGGACGTATGAACGTGGCGTGGAAGACGAAACCTATTCTTGTGGTACAGGCGTGACGGCGGCGGCTTTAGTGGCCAAAACTTTCAAAAACGTACAAACTCCCATTAAAATCAAAACCCTAGGTGGTGAATTAGCCGTCAATTTCGACGGCGATGCTATCACTGGATTTACCAATATTTTCTTGATCGGCCCGGCTAAACAAGTTTTTTCCGGCACAATTTCCGCTTAATATGACCTTAGACTCGACCACACAACAAACGATCGACCAATGGCTTTCGGGCCCTTACGACGCTGAAACCAAAGCAACCATCCAAGATTTGATCGCGAAAGGCGACCAGACGACTTTGACGGATTCATTCTACAAATCCTTGGAGTTCGGAACAGGTGGAATGCGCGGCGAGATGGGTGTAGGCTCGAATCGAATGAATAAATACACGGTAGGCGCTGCCACTCAAGGCTTTGCGAACTACTTAAATGCCTCTTTTCCAGGCCAAAAAATCAAAGTAGCCATCGCGCACGATTCACGCAACAATTCACCCGAATTCACGCGCATCGCAGCAGATATTTTCACAGCTAATGGCATCGAAGTCTATCTATTCCCAGCCTTGCGTCCCACCCCACAACTTTCCTTCACGGTTCGCCACTTAGGCTGCCAAGCAGGTTTAGTCATCACAGCGTCGCATAACCCAAAGGAATACAACGGCTACAAGGCTTATTGGTCTGATGGATCTCAGGTAGTAGCTCCACATGATAAAAATATCGTGAAAGAGGTCAATGCGATCACGAGCATTGCGGACATTAAATTCGAAGGAAACGATGCCTTATTGCACTTGTTAGATGGTGCTATCGATGAGGCATACTTACAAACGATACTAGTTAACTGCCGCCAACCGGAGGTAATTAAGCGTCAAAAAGACCTTAAAATCGTCTTCTCCCCTATTCACGGAACTGGGATAACTTTAGTGCCGCCTGCTTTAAAATTATTAGGATTCGAAGCGGTGACGGTCGTAGAAGAGCAAGCAATTCCGAACGGAAACTTCCCTACAGTGATTTATCCGAATCCGGAGGAGAAAGAAGCTTTGACTTTGGCATTAAATAAGGCCAAAGAAATCGATGCCGACCTAGTCATCGCCACAGACCCCGACGCAGACCGCGTGGGCGCCGCTGTAAAAAGCCCAGACGGCGAATGGGCGCTATTAAACGGGAACCAAATGGCCAGCCTAATCCTGTATTACTTGTTAAAAGTGTCGGATTTAAAGGGCAATGAGTTCGCCGCGAAAACCATCGTAACAACAGATTTAATCGACAAAATGTGCGCGTCTAAAGGCGTACCTTGCTATAATACCTTAACCGGCTTCAAATACATCGCCCAAGTCATCCGCGAATTAGAAGGAAAAGAAAAGTTCCTAGGCGGCGGCGAAGAGTCCTACGGCTATTTAATCGGTGATGCGGTACGCGATAAAGACGCAGTGGCCTCTTGCGCGATGATCGCAGAATTAACAGCCTACGCGAAAGATCAGGGCAAATCGCTCTTCGACTTTCTAGCAGAGATGTACGTAGAAAACAACTTCTACTACGAAGGACTTATTTCTTTGACCAAAAAAGGAAAAGCCGGCGCCGAGGAGATCAAACAAATGATGATCAACTTACGCTCAAACGTCCCAGCCACCGTGGCGGGTTCGAAACCAGTGCGCGTTTTGGACTACGAAGGTTTAGTTTCAACGGATCTTTTAACGGGCGAAAAAACGCCTATTAAAGTAGGTTTAGGTATCGAAGCATCGAATGTTATTCAATTAATTTTAGCGGACGGATCCAAAGTATCCGCTCGCCCATCAGGCACGGAACCTAAAATCAAGTTCTATGTTTCCGTAAACGCTCCTTTAACGTCAGCGGCTGACTTCTTCACCGTGTATGCGGAATTACAAGAGAAGGTGGGGGTAATTCAGGGGGATTTAGGACTTAATTAAAAGAGCAAAGTTCAAAGAGCAAAGTTCAAAGATGGAATAAAAAAGGGGCTTAGACCCCATTTTTTATGTATTCAGAAACATTTCTTACAATCATCTCCGCAGGAGATTCCAACTCTATTCTTTGTGCTTTATTCTTTATGCTTTAATCTATACTCTCTACTCTATTATCTACCAAC
>CAJCBY010000023.1 GCA_903960725.1 uncultured Cytophagaceae bacterium
CGTCCTATTCTTGGACACTCAATCGCCATCCCGTTGATTCCCTTATTGCGGTTCCTACCCTCCATGGCGCTAAACTAAAGGCATTCGCACGACACGTCACTTTTCCTGCAGGCTACTGCATCCTAGCATCGAATGAAGTCACGCTGACCGTTACTTCCCTGCCTGCTGCACCGACGCATGCGGTAAAGCTTGTCAAAGCCTGCGTAGGACTCCCCTTTTCGATTAATGCCACTGGTTGCTCCCCCTCCATCACCCTATGGTACAGCGAGACGGGGACTAAAATGGGGGAAGGAAGTCGTTTACCACTACAAGCTACTGACAGTTCTTTTTTTCGGGCATCTTGCATTAAATCAGGTTGTGAAGGACCTTTATCCACTGGGGTTAAAACCGCCCTTTTCCCCATTCCCACGCCCCCACTAAATACTTCTGTAGCCTACTTTTGTTCGGATGTTGTCATTTCATTTCAAGCCAGTGGAGGGTTAAACAATATATGGTATGAATCAGAGTTAGCTAAATCCAGTGTTAGTACAGCCACGACTTTAGTCTTGAAAGCGATCCAAAATCAGAACCAATCTGATTCACTACTCGTCCGTTTCGCCTCGGTTAAAATAAATGAGTGCGAGAGCGCGCGCACTCCCGTTACCATTCTAATCAAACCTCGCCTAAAACTTCAATCTCTCCTACCTTTTTCATTGACCGGTGAAAAAACGCTGGTGGTGGGTGAGTATTCCGTCGCACAAGGATCCCCGCCCTTTCGCATCACCTATTCTTCCACTGCGAAAAGTGCACTAGGTCCCTTTAGCGCCAGTGGCTACTTAGTCCGAGCCGTCATTGATTCACTTGGCTGCAGTACTAAAGATACTACCCTAGTTAATTATGTACGAAATGGCCCCATCATTCACCATTTAACAGCGCGCAATGAGACAAATTGCCTGATGAACAATTACCGCATTCGTATTAGTGGCTGCCCACTGAAAACCACAGCATTAAGTACGTCAAAAACCTTTGAATCCGCGTCTGCAGATTTCATCCTTTCCGGAGGACGTTACACCTTCCTCTGTAACGATGGGGAAACGGATACAATCACAATAGATTTACCTGTTTTAAAGCACCCTAGTTATGTCCTCCGCAAATCCTTCACAGGTCCCATTTGCGAAGCGGACAGTAGCTCATTGAGCATCTCATTAGATCCTAAAGTCCAATTCATCGGCTGGGAAAAAGAAGGCCATCTCTTTTCTGAGGAAAAAACAATCACAGGTTTAGTCCCTGCGGGGGAATATGTGAGTGTTTTCAAGGAAAACGGCTGCTTTTATCGTTCTGAAAAAATACTTTTAGAGAGACGTCCTAATCCCGTTGCACCTCGCTTAGAAAAAAGCGGATCCTATTTTGTGAAGACGCAATCCCAAGGCATACCTGAATGGCTGATTGACCAAAACCGATCCACCGACACCACGTCTTTTCGCAAAATTACGCTGGGTCGCGAATTCTATGTTCGCACAAAATGGATGTACCAAAGTCTAGCCTGCTTTTCGCCTTACTCTAATGTCATTTATGTGGACAATCCCCCCACGTATGAATTTTCACTCTATCCGAATCCAAACCAAGGAATACTAGCCATTGAAATTGCGTATGAGACAAAGGAGGCCCAAATCTATTTATTCGACTTGAAAGGGAAATTACTAGACTCCACAGAAATCAAAAATTCCAGCAGACGGATGGACTGGGATATATCCCGTTTCCCTGCTGGAATCTATGTACTCAGAATAATCTCGGATGGAATTAGTCAAGAAAAAACTATTCGTAAATCCCTTTAGCTATTTTTTCGGAAATAGATTTAGGTGCTAACCAAGCTAGGAAAGCCCCTAACTTATTGATGAAACCCGTAATCACTTCTTGTTTCTTTGCGAACATGCCATCCACAGCCATCTTTGCCACGCTAGCCGGAGTCATGGTAATCTTCTCTGCCGCTTTACTCGCCTTCTCTGGCAAGTTCGCGCGTTCATTGAAGTTCGTGGTGGTAGCACCTGGACTCACGGATGTAACGGTAATTCCTTTGTCCTTCCACTCGTGAAATAATCCGCGAGAGAAGTTCAAGACAAATACCTTAGACGCTGCGTAAACACTCATCAAAGGAATCGCCTGATACGCCGTTGAACTCGCAATATTCAACACATAGGCCTGGCCTTTCCCAGAAAGCATAGGATAGAAACGGTAACACAATTCCACCAAGGCATTCATATTGACCTGCATCATTTTCTGGGTTTCCTCGAAGGAATATTTTTCAAATTCTCCCACTAAACCATAGCCCGCGTTGTTGACTAAAATACGCAAATCAATCTGCTTCGCTAATACCCACTCATAGATCGTGTTAACAGCGGATGGATCCGCTAAATCAGCCACCAAATAATCAACCTCTAGCGAATACTTTTTCTGAATCTCTTCTTTCACCATTTGGAGCTCATAGGAATTCCTAGCGACTAACAAGAGATTATATCCTCTCTCTGCTAATTGCAGGGCAATTTCTTTTCCAATCCCTTTACTTCCTCCGGTAATGATTGCGTATGACATATTAGTAGATTAAATGAAAAAAGCCGCCCGATGAGCAGCTTTTTTCGATGACTAATTTCAATTTATTTCTTAGGAGCGGCCGCCGCAGGATTCAAATAATCATTGATATCCTTATCATCTGCTTTAATTTCCTGTGCTTTTGTGAAGTAATCCCTCACTTTGGCATCATCCTTGGTCACCGTTAAATGGTAACCTCCTAAATACTTATATGCTTCAAATAATTGATTCTTATCTTCTTTAATAGCCGTTGATTTTTCCTCTCTCAACTTCATTACCGTTTCTAAGAATTTTTCGTAATGCGGCACACCTAACCATTTCGTTCCTGTATAGTCGATCAAGTTATTTGCACGCGCACGGTTGATATAGAATGGAGGCCATTTTTCGTTTACAGCAATCGCTTTCGCAAAAAGAGTATCTGCTTTCATCGCGATTAATGGACGATTTAACGTATCTGCTCTCGGAGTAAATGCTGCTACAAAGTAATAATCCATGGCTGCTTTAAAGTAGTCCCCAGATCCAACTGCCTGGTTTTTCTTTTGCTTCCACTCGATTCCGCCTAATGCTGCTACTGCCGCATCGCTATAACGCTTTTGCTTGTAACGGATATCATGGATAATGTTATACACGTTGTTGTTCGTATCTAAAGGGGCAGCACGCTCTAGGTAACTGATTGCCAAAGAGTCTTTACCCAATCCTTGGTATCCTTTACCAAAGTACAAATCATCCATGTAATAGGGTTTTACCCCTGATCGAACCATACCCTCTAAGTTGTCAATCCCTTGTTGGTAGTTCTTCATCTCCACATGAGAATAACCGCGCATACGGTAAATGTCATTGTCTTTCACCCCTTTCTTATCTGCCTCATCTGTGTACTTCATAGCACCTTCAAAATCTTGAGACAAGAATAATAATTTCGCCGTTTCCAAAGTCACCTCAGGAGTAGCCTCTGCTTTCTCTAAATATTTTCTGAAATAACGAGACGCATTTTTGTATTGGCTACCTACGATTAAATACTCGCCATAACGCTTGTGTGCTGGCGCATAGTTTGAATCTAGATCGATAGCCTCCTTGTAACGAGCTTGTGTTTCACGGTAGTTTTTACCACGTAAAAAGACGGTACCGATTTTCACTTTCGCCTTTACATTTCTAGGATCTTGTAATAAAGCTTGCTCATAAGAAGAAACAGCATTACCTCCGTCGTTCTTGATTAAGAACGCATCACCACGAACAATCATTTGCTCCGCATTAGGTCCTTTTTTCGTTTTCTCTAACATTAAGTCAATTAAACGGATCGCCTCAGCTGGATCATTATTGTGTGCATTGAATTCCGGATCGCGCCCTAATTTGTAGAACATGGTATACGCCTCAGCGATACGGTGAAGTACATCTCCATTCTTGTATTTTGTTTCGGACAAAATACGGTCAAAATCAGCTTTCGCTTCATTCACCTTGTTTTGGCCTACTTTAATAGAAGCTAAACCGATTTGATTTAAATAGTTTTTAGGATCTGCAGCTATTCCTTTTTTGAAAGCATCCTCAGCTGCAGCCCAATCTCTGCGAGTTAAGTTATAATACCCTAAGAAATAATAGTTTTCACCTGTAGGAGCTGAAGTAACCAAGCCTTCAAATACTTGTTTAGCTCTACTCGGTTGATCGCGATCGATAAAGTGTAATCCCTCTGCGATAGTTTGTCCCATTGCCATATTGGTGATCAGTAAACTCACAGCCAATATCCACGATTTCATTTTCTTCATTTTGTTATTTTAATTAATAGCTTTCAATCCTTTTCTTAGGCATTGAACAACGAATTGTCCAATTATTTACACATAACTTTAAATTGGTAAGAACAACAAAAATAAAAACAATCTTCTATTTTCCCTACTTTAAGCCGAATAAAAATGCACCATTAGTTAATTTGGTAGGTGCGAATCGTGATAGGTCGGGTCAAGGGTATAAGGCCTGCCTTCAAAACAATTAATTGACCTAAATCCCCTGAAACATAATTTAAGAATCCTGTTCCTAATCCTTGGTGAGCCTCTTTAATAATATACTTTATCTCCCGTCTCAAAGGATACTTTTTCAACGCTAAATTATAGCCAAAAGGTTGAGTATAAGGCATTCCTTTCCCCTCCGCAACGGACATCACATGTACTGAACGAATAAAGCCTAACGAAGTAGGATTATCCCCATCGCTTATCCAATTAGAACCTACAATACCAATGGCATTCGGGTCATTCTTAACTTGTTTAATTACCTCAGGATTAGAACCCGCTGCTACTACATGCAGTTTCTGCTCACTTGAAATTTGTAATTTATCGATCAAAAATTTAAGATTACTTGAGTTCGCCTTATCCACCACCAGTGTATACTTACCGGAAGATCCCACCATCATTTCCTTCAATTCAGCTAGGGTAATCAAGGTGTCACCTGAAGATTTATTCGCTAACAAAGCGATGCCATCGGCGGCTATATTAAAACTGCGGTAAGTGATGGCTTCCCGAGTGAAAATTTCTTTTTCTTTGGCTGTCAAATCACGCGTCACCACCACCCCGCGAATCTTGTCATTCAACATATCAGCAATGACTTCATTCTCCGGACTGAATTTATAATTGATTTTCGCGTATTTATACTGCTCTTGAAAAGCGGTCTTCTCCGCCTTCATTAGGGGCTCAAAGGACTCATCCACCCCCAAGGTAATTTCTCCTACGGTCGCAGAATCAGTCGGCCCCTCCTTTTTATCCGTCGAGCATTGAAAAAAACAAAGTCCAAGAAGGACTAAACTAATATTTCTGGTATTCTTCATCATCTTCATCGGTAGCGTTATAATAGGTGTAGGCTCTCCACATTCGAAACAAGCCGTAAACCATAAATAGTAATCCAAACAAAACAATGGTAGGCACCCCAAAATAAGTGCCTAATTCAAATTCCGAAAAAAAGGCAACGTACAAACCTAAAAGAAAGTACGCCAATGCAACAATCAAACGAAATCCAACATTAATCCAAACAGCGATAGGTCTTTTCATTTTCTTTAAAAAAACAGACCTGCTAAAAATACATTCAGCAGGTCTGTCTATGATTAATCGTTTTACTCTTATTCAGATAAAACGAACGTAATTGGTTGCGTAAAACGAGATCTAACAGCGCGACCAGATTGCTTACCAGGATTCCATCTTGGCATTGACTTGATCACACGTACAGCTTCCTCATCACATCCGAAACCTACTCCCTTCAAGACTTGTACGTCTTGAACAGAACCGTCCGTGTTAACAACGAAAGAGACGAATACTCTACCACCTACGTTTGCACGTTGAGCAGCAGAAGGGTATTTTAACGTTTTATTCAAGAAACGACCCCATGCACCCGGACCTCCAGGGAACTCTGCTTGTTGCTCTACAGCTGTGAAGATTTCATCTTCAGCTGGCTTCGGAGGCTCAACAGGCTCAGCACCTTTCGCATCTGGATCTACTGGTGGCTCGTATGTTTCAGTTTCACCCTTTACCGTTTCAGACGCCGTATTTCCTCTTACCTCTTCAGGTGGAGGCTCTGGCTTCGTTACTTCCTCATCATGCTTGATTTCAGGAGGTAAGAATTTCGTCGTAGTCACCTTAGGAATTTCCTTGGGTGGTGGGGGTGGTGGCGGTGGAGGCAACTCAACCTTTTTAGGTGGAGCAGGCTTGTCCAATTTCATTACTTCAGCAGTCACCTCAGTCTTATCTTCTGCAGCGGCAGTTAACTGTTTCCAGAAAGCTGCTAACAAAAGAGCACCGACAAAGAGTGCAGAGCCTAGTAATACGGACCGCTTCATTACTTTAGGATACGTCTTTCTTAAAACGAAGGCACCGAATTCACGGTTCTTGTTTTTGAAGATAATATCGTCCAAAGTAGCATCTTGGCTTATTACTTGTGACATAATATTCGTTTAATTTAAAATTAATTTAATAAGCTTATTTTCCTGATCGTTTAATCAATGCTTCCGTATCCGGATCGATTTCCAATAAAGCATAACGCTTGTTATTCGTAATCGCACATTCATCAAGCATGTCAATCATATTGCGGTATTTCGCATTTTTGGTTGGCTTGATTACGATAGTAAAATTATTACCCACTTTCGCTTTCAGATCCGCGATAACCTTGCGAATTCCTGTCTCCGAATAGTTAGTAACTTGCATTACTGTACCTGCTTCTGTAGGAATACCTTGGTAGTAATACACCTTATTCTCATCTGGACACACGGTAAGTGTTTCCGATAATTTTACAGGTGATGTTTCCTTGGTATCCGTTTTATCAGGCATGTTTAATTGCATGGTAACGGGCTTTGCTAACGTCGTTGTTAACATAAAGAAAGTAATCAAAAGGAAGCCTAAGTCCACCATGGGTGTCATGTCGATTTTGGTCGACATTTTCTTACTACGCTTCTTTCCGCCGCCTTTCTTCCCGCCACCGGAGCTATCTATTTCTGCCATTTCTTTTCGTAATTAAAATGAAAACTTATTTCGGTTTATTTTCCGGACCAGTTACTAATTGGAAGATGTTAATATTCTGAGCTTGCAAAGTACCGATGATATCAGCAAATACTTTGTAGTTCGAATTTTGATCTCCTTTAATAGCAACTTTCAATTCTGGATTAGACAATTTCGCATAACCCACCCAATACGATAATTCGTTGTTAGATGAATCAATTGGAATTCCCTTGCTTAGCTTCTTAGCATCTGCAGGTTTCATATTTAACACCTGACGCATTGCTCCTAGAGGATAGCCTACGATTTCTGAAGCCATAAAGTTCTTCTTCATCTCAGCTGTTACAGCGATACCATAGCGATTAGCCATACGCTCTAACATAAACTCACGAGCCATTTGATCATCAGTTGCCAAATAAACGCCACCTTCAGGTGAAACACTAACCATTAGCATTCCATCTTTAATATTCAAAGGTTTCTCTGAAATAGAAGATGGAGGGGTGATCGTAACAGCCTCTTCTGGACGGAACTTCGCGGTTAACATGAAGAACGTCAAAAGAAGGAAAGCCACGTCACACATCGCTGTCATGTCGAGTGAGACACTTTGTCGTTTAGCTTTAACTTTTGGCATAACAATTATTTTTTGAACGGTGAATAAAATTGAATGAAAGGGCTAAGCCCCTATATCAGTTCAAATATTAATTGTGATGCGTAGCGTAGTTTTGGTTAACACTTAAGCCGATTTCATCAATGCTATAAGTTAACTCATCAATTTTCGCTGTAAACACGTTGTATGCAATGATACAGATCGCTGAAGTACCGATACCTAATGCTGTGTTGATTAGGGCCTCAGAGATACCATTTGCTAAAGCTGATGAATCAGTTGATCCACCTGAGTTACCTAATGACGCGAAGGCCTTGATCATACCAATTACCGTTCCTAATAGACCGATCAAAGTTGATACCGATGCTAAAGTCGCGATGATTGTTAAGTTTTTCTCTAACATTGGCAATTCTAATGAAGTAGCTTCTTCTACTTCTTTGCTCAATGCAGCTAATTTTTGCTCTTTATCTAAACCTTTATCTGTAGTTAAAGCTTTGTATTTTTTAACTGCAGCTAAAGTTACGTTTCCTACTGAACCTTTTTGCTTGTCGCAAGCTTTCAAAGCACCTTCTACATCATCTTTGTCTAAAGAAGCTTGTACAGAACGAACGAATGCGTTTACATCACCAGTTCCTTTTGCTTTACCGATAGTAAACATACGCTCAATTGAGAATGTTAATGCAGTTAAGAAACAAGTCATCAAAACTGGCACAATAACACCACCTTTGTAAACTACACCAAAGTAGTCACCTGGAAGTGGGTGTCCTTCGTTAGTTCCACCTTCAAAGTGAGATCCATCTCCCATTACAAGGGTGTAAATTGCAATCGCAATAGCGAATAGGACAATTAGAATTAAACCAGCAGAAATTCCACCTGATTTTTTTTCGGTTGCAGCTGGCTTAGCAGCCGGCTTCGTCAAATTTGGTTGTTGTGTACTCATTAGTTTGGTAATTTGGGGTTAAAGAATTATTTTTTAATAAAACTTGTAGAAAATGCGTCGATCGTAGTTTTCATAGTTTATGACTTTCGCTTTCTTTTCGTTAAAGGCAAAAGTAATAGAATTCTAATATAATTTTCATCCTTTAAATTAACATTGTAGGGTTCCTAGCAGGTCACAGATTTTGGACTATTGTACTAATCCGATATTTTCTACTAATAACAGATAATTTTAGGGTACTATTTTGGGATTATTGAATTATAAAAAAAAAGAAAAAAAATTAAACTTTGTTGAGAAATTCCTAATTAAACCTAATTATTGCCTTACTTTTGGCAGATAAAATGAATACAATGATCGACTCTCCATATAACCCGAAAGGACCCCGTGCTTCCACGAGAAGTAAGGATCATATGAGCTTAAAAGAAGCGATTGAATCCCTATTGCGCGTATATAAGTTGCAGAATAAATACGATGAAACCTATATTATTGCGCATTGGGAGCAGATAATGGGCAAGCCTATTGCGGCTAGAACGACAAAGGTCTATATAAAGGATAAAAAACTCTTTTTAAGCATAGATTCCGCCCCTCTAAAGAAGGAATTACTGATGGCAAAGCAGAAAATGATGGAGCTATTAAATAAAACAGCCCAACAAGAAATCATTGCTGAGGTTATTTTCATCTAAACATTTTATGCAATACAATCCTTGGGAATCTTAAACTTATTTATTGTATGATTCGGACTATACCATCTTTATTACAACCAGGAGATGAAGTAGCTATTTTATCGCCTGCCTCTTTTCCTGCAACTGAAAATTGGAAACGGGGGGTTGAGGTGTTAGAAAGTTGGGGATTGCGGGTTAAAACGGCTCCTAACTATTTGTCACGGCATTTTGGTTTAGGCGGCACGGATGCAGAGCGATTATCAGATCTACAGCAAATGCTTGACGATCCTTCTATTAAGGCTATTTTTCCCATTCGAGGAGGATATGGTTCATCGCGTTTATTGGATTCCTTGGATTTTACAGCGTTCTGCCAGCATCCGAAATGGATTGTTGGATTTTCAGATATAACAGCCCTTTTATGTGAAGTAGATCGCTTAGGGTTTGCTTCGATACATGGGCCTATGCCTCATAATTTAGGCCAAAAAGGCGGTGAGTCCGCCTTGCAAAACTTGCGTAGCGCGCTTTTTGAAGGGGAATATGCTGTGACGGCTGATCCACATGTATTGAACCGCTTCGGTGAAACATCCGCGGAAATTATAGGAGGAAATTTATCGTTGCTATGTCACTTACTAGGATCTCCTACCTTTACTGCGGCACAGGGTAAAATTTTATTCCTGGAAGAAATCGGTGAACGATTATACCACGTGGATCGAATGCTCTTGCAATTAAAACGCGCTGGATTGTTCCAAAACTTAGCTGGGCTACTCGTAGGTGGGTTTACAGATTGCCAGGAGGCGAGTTTGACCATCGGGAAAACCGCTTTTGAATTAGTGGCAGAACACACCGAAGGCACATCATATCCTATTGCCTTTGATTTTCCAGCGGGTCACATCCCTAATAACCAACCTTTGATTTTTGGCACAAATGCCAAGATGTTGGTAAATACACATCAAATTCAATTGAAATTCAGTTAACTGATATTTAATTCAGGGTCATTCGATTAACATTGTGACTTAAATGACCACTATGTTAGCGAAAACTTTTGGCAGTGCCCTCGTGGGTATTCATGCCTCCATTATCACCATTGAAACCCATGTAGGGCAAGGATCTAAATGCTACTTAGTGGGTTTACCTGATTCTACCATTAAAGAATCGATTCAACGCGTTGAATCAGCCATCAAACAAATAGGGTATTTTTTTCCTCGGCGGAAAGTCGTTATTAATTTAGCTCCAGCTGACATTCGCAAAGAAGGATCCGGCTACGACCTTCCCATTGCCTTAGGTTTATTGCAGGCATCAGAGCAAACAAAGATGATCCGGCTTTCTGACTACTTAATTATGGGGGAGCTTTCGCTTACCGGCGAAATCCGTCCTATAAAAGGAGCTTTGTCCATGGCGGTTGAGGCTAAAAAACAAGGCATCAAATCCCTCATCTTACCACTTGAAAATGCATCCGAGGCAGCCTTGATTGATGGAATTGACATTTATGGCATGACGAATTTGCGCGATACGATTCGCTTCCTACATGGCCGATCCCAAGCTCCCATACCTACTCCGAACACGCATTCAGGTGCAGTCCATTACGCAGATGACTTCTCTCATATTAAAGGGCAAGAGAAAGCAAAACGTGCCATCGAAATTGCGGTTGCGGGCGGACACAATCTAATTATGGTAGGTCCACCGGGTGCCGGTAAAACGATGATGGCAAAATGCATTCCCTCCATTATGCCTCCCATGAGTCAAGAAGAGATTATTGAAACGACCCAAATACATTCCGTTGGAGGAAAATTGAGCTCTGATAATCCTTTAATTACCGAAAGGCCTTTTCGAGCGCTGCACCACAGCATCTCTGCGCCTGCCTTAATCGGTGGTCGAACAAATCCACACCCCGGAGAAATTTCACTTGCCCACCAAGGGGTCTTATTCTTAGATGAATTGCCAGAATTTCAACGCCATGTGTTGGAACTTTTGAGGCAACCTTTGGAAGAGCGAAAAATTCCCATTTCACGGGCACACGGAACCGTTGAATTTCCGGCTAATTTCCTGTTGATCTCTGCGATGAATCCTTGCCCCTGCGGCTACTTCCATCACCCAGAAAAACCTTGTACTTGCAAACCGTTTCAAGTAGAACGTTACTTACACCGTATTTCAGGACCTTTATTAGATAGAATCGATATGCACCTAGAAGTCTTCCCCTTAAAGTACCCTGACATGTTTAACTCGAAAGCGAGCGAATCAAGCGCTGACATCCGAGAGCGTGTTATACAAGCGAGAAATATTCAAAAGAATCGTTTCCAAAACCTATCCAACCTGCAAACGAATGCAGAGATGAATTCAGAACAAGTTAAACAGGTTTGCTTAATAGACTCTTTTTCATCCAACCTCTTACAAAGTGCTATTGAAAAATTGCAATTGTCAGCGCGTGCCCATGACCGCATTTTAAAAATGGCCAGAACGATTGCAGACTTATCTCATTCTTCCACTATAGAAGCAAAGCACCTCGCAGAGGCTATTACTTATCGAAATTTAGATCGGGAAAATTGGTCAGGCTAATTGCGTTTTTCGGTGAAAAAGTCTACATTTAAGGTGATATTTAAAAATCCCATATGAGAAAATTGACCCTTGGAATTTTAGCCAGTTCTATCCTCCTTTTCACTAGTTCATTTAGGCCTAAAGATGGCGAAGAAGAATGGAAAGATATTTTCAAAAAAATTAAAGCCGAAGTTGAATTAAATTCAAAAGCCTACAGCTCGTTAGGGGATGCTTGCAAAACGATTGGTCATCGTTTAACTGGAAGCGAAAAAGGGAAAAAAGCAGAAGAATATGCCTTTCGACTATTAAAGGAGGCAGGTTTCAAGGATACTAAATTTCAAGGTTTTCAAGTAGAAGCTTGGGCACGTGATACAGTCACTTTGTCGATCGCTCCAGCTAAATCAGATGATTTCAGAGAAGTGCCTGTGGTTTCATTAGCGATGACACCAGTAGATGCAAACATACAAGGAACAATTGTAGATCTGGGCAATGGCTTGGATGCGGACTATGTGGGAAAAGACGTGAAAGGAAAAGTAGTACTGGCTAATATAGGGCTTTTAGATGCTCCGGCTGGTACTAAAAACTTACATCGCTCTGAAAAAACCGCCTTGGCTATCCAACATGGAGCTATGGGTGTCATTTTTGTCAATACCGTTAAGGGACAGGTTTTATTAACCGGAACGGCTTCTGTAACAGGAAATTTAATTTCCATTCCTGCCGTTTGTATCTCTCTAGAGAGTGGTACGGAAATCAGAAATTGGATGAAGGACCAGCCTGGTCTATTGAGTTTAATCGAAATGCACAATGTGAGCAAACCCATTAAGGCCCGCAATGTAGTAGCGACATTAAAAGGAACGAGCTCGAAACACCGCAAAGAAAAAATTATTATTGGGGGACACCTGGATTCGTGGGATTTAGCGACAGGTGCCATTGACAATGGTATTGGATCTTTCTCTGTATTAGATATAGCAAGAACCTTTAAGGCACTCGGATTAAGTAGCAAAAGAACCATTGAATTTGTTGCGTTTATGGGAGAAGAGGAGGGGCTTTTAGGTTCTAAAGCCTATGTTGAACGCGCTAAAAAACTAGGCGAACTAGATGACATCGTTTATATGATCAACCTCGATATGACGAATAATGTCCATGGATTTAATGGCGGTGGCCGGGATGAAATGATGGCGTTATTAAAGTCTGTGGGGGATCAGATAAAAGCTATTGATGGGGATTTTGGCAATCAATTAGCGAACTCACCGGGATTGCATTCTGATAACCAAACCTTCCTAATGGAAGGAATTCCAGCAGCTGATCCACTAGGGAAATTGACGCGAAGTGTATTGGATTGCTACCACGCGAATTGCGATGATTTTAGTTTAGTTAATAAAAAAGAAATGGAGAGCACGGTTAAATACACCGCGATGCTGCTTTATGCCTTGGGCAATGTAGATGAAATACCAGCCAAGAAATTAGACTTTTTTTCAACGAAAGAATTCTTCATTAAACACAACCTCCGCCATGAACTTGAATTAGGGAATGAGTGGCGCTGGGGGAATGACTAAATAATTTACAGAATTCTATTATTTTTACATTTAAGAAAATTTGACCTGATACCATGAGTAGCCAAAACCCCTCCTTTTTTGACCATCAAATCGAAGTAGTGCCTGAAACCTCTTTCAAATCCATCATTAAAGTGATCGGAGTAGGGGGTGGCGGATCCAATGCGGTGAAGCACATGGACAACCTAAAAATTAAAGGTGCTGACTTGATTATCTGCAATACAGATTCTCAGGCTCTAGCCTCCAATACGGTAAAAATTAAGATAAAATTAGGGGAACAAGGCTTAGGAGCAGGTACAGATCCAGAGGTAGGAAAACAAGCTGCCCAAGAGAGTAAAGAAAAGATCAAAGCAGTCCTGAACGAGGAAACAAAAATGGTCTTCATTACCGCTGGTATGGGTGGTGGAACGGGTACGGGTGCAGCACCAGTGGTAGCTGAGATTGCCAGAGAACGCGATTTATTAACGGTAGCCGTTGTTTCATTCCCTTATAACTGGGAAGGGAAAGAGAAGATCCAATATGCAAGAGAAGGTATTGAGGAGCTAAAAACGTATTGCGATACGGTTTTGGTCATCATGAACGATAAAATATCAGAACACTACAAGGATCTAGCCGTAAAACATGCCTTTGCAAAAGCAGATGACGTGTTAGCGAAAGCCGTAAAATCAGTGGTAGATGTGATTGCCAAACCAGGGGACATCAACACGGACTTCATGGACGTTAAAAAGGTATTGAGAAAAGCGGGACAAGCCATGATGAGTTCTGCTTTAGGAGTAGGAGAAGGACGAGCGAAAGCGGCCATTATGGAAGCTTTAAATTCGCCTTTACTTAACTCTCAAGAGATCAAAGGAGCTAAGCGCATA
>CAJCBY010000024.1 GCA_903960725.1 uncultured Cytophagaceae bacterium
GGACTTCGCTATGCGTCCTATCAATTAATAGGCCCAGGTGATTTCTACCAATACAAAAAGGGGACACCGCGGGAAGTCAATACCATTACGGATACATTAAAGGCAGGCTCGAATGAAGTGGTAGCCAGCTATGGTGGTTTTGAGCCCCGATTGTCTTTAGCGATTAAATTAGATACGAGCTTTTCGATTAAAATCGGTTTTAACCGGATGCAACAATTCCGCCATTTATTATCAAATACGATGGCCGTTTCACCGTCTGATATTTGGAAAAATTCGAACCAGCAGATTCCACCCCAAATCGCAGATCAGTATTCCATCGGTTTCTTCAAGAACTTTACGAATGCCTCGAATGCCGTTTTCGAAACCTCAGCTGAGTTTTATTACAAGAACCTAAACAATGTGGTGGATTATGTGGATGGGGCGCAGTTATACTTGAATCCCACAGTGGAGACGCAGCTTTTAGTGGGTAAGGGTTTAGCCTATGGTGGGGAGTTCTTCTTGAAAAAGTCGCGTGGAAACCGATTGACGGGTTGGGTTTCTTACACCTATGCACGTACGTTTAGAACGATAAAGGCAAATGAAAATCAGACGGAAGCGAATTTTGGGATTCAATTTCCGGCAAATTTTGACACACCGCATACGTTTAAATTTGTGTTAAATAATCGTTGGACAAATCGCATTTCCTTCAATGCGAACTTTACCTATACCACGGGTCGTCCGATTACCTATCCGAATGGTCGCTATAAGATTTATGCCTTTAACGAATTGTATGATTATGCGGTAAAGACGGGGTTATTTCCACGACCAGGTTTGGCACAAACCACCTACACCTACAACGGAACTACCTACAGTTTCTTGCAGCCGAAAGAGATTAATGAATTAGTGGATGGCTACTCTACGGCGTCATTCACGCTTCGAAATGCGGAGAGAATTCCAGATTATATGCGTTTAGACGTAGGAATTACGTTTGATCCGAAGCCAGGCAAACGCTGGCAAGGAAGCTGGAACTTCTCCATCTACAATTTATTAAGCCGCCAAAATGCTTATTCCGTTTATTTCCGTTCTTCTACCGGCGAAATAAACCAGGCGAAAACCTACCAATTGTCGGTCTTAGGCGCCGCGATTCCTTCCATCACTTATAACTTCAAATTCTAATGAGACATCTAATCCTATTTTTTAGTGCCTTGTTTCTTTTGACTTCCTGTGAGACGGAAATAGAGGATTTTAAGACGGAAAACGTGAGTTCAGCCATCGTGGTTTCCGGAGAAATTTCGAATGTGGATGGTCCCTATAATGTTCGTTTGAATTATGTGGGAGCCTATTCTCCCTATGATGCTACCTTATTTTCTGGACAGCCTATCACGGATGCAAATGTGCGCGTCATCGATGGGAATGGGAAAGAGACAGCCTATTATGAGAAAAGTAAAGGCTATTATTTGAGTCCTCCGGGCTTTAAAGCGGTCATAGGCCAAAAATACAAATTACGCATCCGCCTCCTCGACGGCAAAATAATTGAATCTGCCTTTTCTACCATTAACCCCGCACCGGAGCTAGCTGATTTCTCCTATACCTTTAAGGACGCAGCTAAAGTGGAAAATATGCGTTTCCCCTTGAAAGCCAGTATAAAGGACTCGAAGGATGTGGAGAATTACTATTTCATCAAGCGCCAGGATTTTAGACAATTTTTATTGACCTGCCCTAATCCACCGCCACCCCCTGCGCCTGTACCTGCTTGCAACTGTTTGTGCTGGCAGGCTCCGCTAAATACCCAGCCCTATTTAGTGAACGATTTTTTACAGAATGGGAAGAATTTAGCTATCGAATTAGGGCAGCTGCCCTATGAGGATTTAACGGAATGGGTCGTACAGTTAGAGGCATATTCGGTTTCGAAAGAAGCCTATACCTATTGGAAGCGTCTAGAGGATCAACGCCAAATAAGTGGCGGGATTTTCGATAAAGTTCCCGCTCAAGTGATCGGTAATTTAAAGTGTTTGAGTGATCCAAGCCAAGAGGTTTTGGGCTATTTTATGGTAGGGGGTAAAACAGCTAGGCGATTGAATGTGGATCGCTTTGGTGGTATTCCGGCGGAGGCCTATCAGAAACTTTTGTTCTATGTAGACTTTAATAATATCCGCTATAAAGACATCCCTATTTGGAATTGTAAAGACGCTGCTTTTATTAAATATAATCTCGGATATTCCTTGCCTCCATTATAAAACTAGTATGCTTGCATAATAAATTTTTTCTCTGCAAATTTGTTACAACTTAAACGTTATAACCATGGCAAAAGAATACGATCGTCGCAACCTAGACTTCATTTTAAACGAGGTTTTTGATACTGCTTCTCTGTGTAACTATCCTCGTTACGCAGATTATACCCCAGACATGTTTACTATGGTATTAGACTCAGCGGAAGCCATCGCAGAGAAATACTTACGTCCTATCTACGTAGATTCAGATCGCAAAGCAGCTGAATTAGTGGATGGAGTCGTGCACGTTCACCCGGGAATTGAGCCTTATATGAAGGAGATGGGCGAATCGGGTATGATTGGCTGTACGTTTGATTTAGAACATGGCGGTCAGCAAGTACCTTCGATGATCGGTGGGGCACACGAATTTATTCGTGGTGCAGCACATAATTCAGCCGTTATGTTTACGGGATTATCCCATGGGGCGGCACACCTGATTGCCTCTTTTGGGTCGAAAGAATTAGCCGATACCTATGTTCCGAACATGTTAGCGGGTAAGTGGGCTGGCACGATGTGTTTGACTGAGCCACAGGCTGGAAGTTCCTTGAATGATGCGTCTACGTCTGCTAAGGATTTAGGCGATGGCACTTATGCGATTAAAGGACAAAAAATATTCATTTCAGGAGGGGATAATCACTTCTCAGAAAATATCATTCACTTAGTTTTAGCTCGTTTAGAAGGAGCTCCGGCGGGTACAAAAGGGATTTCCCTTTTCGTCGTACCTAAGAAGCGCATCGAAAACGGAGCACTCGTGAATAACGAAGTTGTTTCTTTAGGCGTATACCATAAGATGGGCCAAAAAGCGACGCCTGCCCTTCACCTTTCTTTTGGAGATAAAGGCAATTCCATCGGCTATTTAGTGGGTGAACCGAACAGAGGTTTGTCTTATATGTTCCAAATGATGAACGAAGCCCGCTTAGGCGTGGGTATGGGTGGAGCCTACATCGCTTCCGCTGCGTACCATGCTTCGAAGCAATATGCGAACGAGCGTGCGCAAGGCCGTTTGTTAACGAACAAAGATCCGAACACACCTCCAACTTTGATCAAAAATCACCCAGATGTACAGCGTATGTTGTATTTCCAAAAAGCAATCGTAGAAGGCTCCATGGGTCTTTTATTCCAATGCTTTATGTGGGATGATTTAGCGAAAAGCTTAGAGGGTGAAGAGAAGAAAGAAGCACAAATGATGCTTGACTTGATGACTACCGTAGCGAAAACGTATCCTGCTGAAATGGGAACCTTAGCCGTGAATCAAGGATTGCAAGTTTTAGGAGGCTACGGTTACACCGAAGACTTCCCATTAGAGCAAATGGCGCGTGACGTGCGGATTATGTCCATTTATGAAGGTACCACAGGTATTCACGGATTAACCTTATTAGGTCGTGGTATTCCGGCGAACAATGGAGCGGCATTGCAGACTTTGGGAAAATTAGTTTTCGCAGATATCGCGGTGGCAAAAGGACACGAAAGCTTGTCGAAGTATGCGACTATGTTAGAGAAAGAATTAGAGAATCTAACTCAAGTGACGATGCATAAATTAGGCTTCGCGATGAAAGGCGAAATCGATGTATTCTTAGCAGATTCTACTTTATATATGGAATTGTTTGGCCTAATTACGGTGGCTTGGCAATGGTTAAAGCAAGGTCACGTGGCAGCGGCTGCCTTAGCGAAAGGTGGCTTGAGCAAAGAGGATGAGGCATTCTATACAGATAAGATCCACACGATGAAATTCTTCTACCACTACGAGGTGCCTAAGGCTTTAGGTTTATCGAAACGTTTGATGGATGAAGAAGTATTGACTATTTTTGATAACAAATAAGAACTAAAATGTTTAAAAAACACGTATTTCTGGGCCTAGCGTTGTTATTATCAACTGCTGCGTTAGCTCAAAGCAAGTATTCAGCGTATGAATTGTTTCACCCGCTTTGGAATTATGGACCTGTTTCCCCGATGCGTTCTGCGGCGGGTGTTCCTGGACCAGGTTACTGGCAGAACTCTGCTGATTATAAGATTGCCGTTTCATTAGATGATGTGGCGAACAAAATCACGGGGGATGTTGAGATTACTTACAAGAATAATTCGCCAGATAAATTACCCTTTTTGTGGTTGCAATTAGACCAAAATAGCTTCAATACTCAGTCTCGCGGAGGCAAGACGACACCGATTACTGGTGGACGTTTTGGCAATTTAGCGTTTGATGGGGGTTATAAAATCGAGAGTGTTACGATCGATGGCAAGCCGGCTAATTTCATTGTGGAAGACACACGGATGCAGATTCGTTTAGCGTCTCCGTTAGCCGAAAAAATAGGAACAGCGAAAATCAAAATCGCTTATTCGTTCACTTCTCCTGAGAATGCGTCGGACAGAATGGGTATCCAGCAAACAAAAAATGGTGCGATCTATACGGTGGCACAATGGTTCCCACGCGTTTGTGTGTACGATGACATCGAAGGATGGAACGTATTGCCTTACTTGGGTGCGGGAGAGTTCTATTTAGAATATGGCAATTTCGAGTATTCAATTAATGCACCGGCATCACACATTGTGGTGGGTTCAGGTGAATTGTTGAATCCGACGGAAGTGTACACGGCCGATCAAGTGAAGAAATGGGCTGCGGCTGCGAATTCAGAGACGACCGTCGTGATTCGTTCTGCAGCTGAAGTGACGGATCCGGCTTCTCGTCCGGCGAAAGACCGTTTGACGTGGAAGTTTAAGTGCAACAATGCGCGTGACGTAGCTTTTGCTTCGTCTAAAGCCTTTATCTTGGACGCATGCCGCATCAATTTGCCTAGTGGCAAGAAATCGATGGCCGTTTCTGTTTATCCAGTAGAATCTGATGGAAAAGATGCGTGGGCACGTTCGACGGAATATGTGAAAGCATCGATTGAGCATTATTCAAATTGGTTATACGAATACACCTACCCGGTAGCTACGAACGTAGCAGGTATCGTTTCAGGAATGGAATACCCAGGCATTATTTTCTGTGGTTACAAAGATAAGACGGCGTCCTTATGGGGCGTTACGGACCACGAATTTGGCCATAACTGGTTCCCAATGATTGTGGGATCGAACGAACGTAAATTCGCTTGGATGGATGAAGGATTTAATACTTTCATTAATTTCTATTCGACGGATGCCTTCAATAAGGGGGAGTACAAGAACCGTAAATTCGACATGCATGCGATCGCGAAATCCATGTTCCGCGAAACGGCAGATCCGATTATGTCGATTCCAGATGTGATTCAAACGCGTAATTTAGGCTGGGAAGCATATAATAAGCCAGGTTTTGGTTTACGTATTTTGCGCGAGCACATTTTAGGCGCGGATCGTTTTGATTATGCGTTTAAGAACTACATCAACAAGTGGGCCTTCAAACACCCTACGCCTATGGACTTCTTCCGCGCGATGGAAGATGGGGCAGGTGAAGATTTAGGCTGGTTCTGGAAAGCTTGGTTCTATGAACTTTGGAGACTAGATCAGTCCGTGAAAGATGTTGATTATGTAGAGCAGGATCCTGCTAAAGGTGCAGTGATCACGATCGAAAACTTAGACAAGATGGCGATGCCAGCTGTGGTTGAAGTAGAATTAACGAGTGGAGAAAAAGAACGCTTTACGTTCCCGGTGGAGATTTGGCAACGAGGCTCTAGCTGGACCTTCCGCACTTCCACGAAGCTTCCGATTAAATCGGTGGTGGTTGATCCGGATCATTCCTTCCCGGATATGGATTCCAAAAATAATACCTGGAAGCCGATGAGTATTCGCTCCAGATAATGAAAAAGCCCTCGCAAACTGCAAGGGCTTTTTTTTATCCTTTTAAGATTCGTCCGATATCATTCGCCTTTCCTAATTCCTGCTTCAACTTTTCATAGCTGCCGGAAAGCATCAGCCCTTTGTATTTTAACAGGGTGTTGATGTATTCGTCCAACACGTCGAGCAGATTCTCTTGGTTTTGGTGGAAAATCTGGCTCCAGGTTTCGGGGGAAGATTTTGCTAATCGCACGGTGGATTCGAAACCAGTGGAGGCTAGTTCGAAAATACGCGCCTCATTCTTTTCTTTTTCTAATACCGTATTCGCC
>CAJCBY010000025.1 GCA_903960725.1 uncultured Cytophagaceae bacterium
GATGGGCATTGGAGCTGGATTTTTCGGCGCACTTTTTTCTGTAATTAACGGTAACTATACCCACACCCACGACCCTAAATTGATCACGGTTTATGAGATGGTGGCGGCCGGATTTATCACGGGTGCAGTTTGGTTGAGTGGCCTGTTGGGCGGGTCAACTGGTTTTGTTCCGGTGGGTATGGATTGGCTTTGGATCGGTATTTTGGCCGTGGTTTGTACTGTTTATGCTTACACCGAGACCATCCATTTGTACAAAGTCTTCTCTGTCTTTTCGATCAATCTAGTGATTACGCTCGAGCCCGTGTATGGAATTCTGTTGGCGGTCTTTATTTTTGGCCAAAAAGAAGTCATGCAACCCGCCTTCTACTGGGGAACGAGTTTGCTGGTGCTGACGGTGATGGCGCATCCTTTTTTGTCGCGGAGCGACAAAAAACAGTAGCCAGTAGTCAGTAGTCAGTAGCCAGTGGACAGTAGTCAGTAACCATTTACCATTCACCACTTACCATTTACCATTCATTTACCATTCACCATTCATTAGCCACTTACCATTTCCAATTTCTACTCTCTACTCTATTCTCTCCACTCTCCAATTTCCCAATCAGGACAGCCGGGTAGATTTCCCCAAATTTTTCTTTTATATTTAGTCGTTCTTGGGACCTGCGGATTCTTTTCCTCCGGACTGTCTATTGAATGATTGAAATCTATTAAACTATGAAAAAATATAACGTTGCGATTGTCGGACTCGGTTTCGGCGCAGAATTTATTCCTATTTATTTGAAGCATCCGTTGGCGAATATGTATGCGATTTGCCAAAGAAATGAAGAAAAACTCAACTCCATCGGGGATGCCTATGGTATTCAGACGCGTTACACGGATTTTGAGAAGCTAATCCAAGACCCAAATGTGGATGTCGTTCACATCAATTCCCCTATTCACTTGCACGCAGAACAGACACTAAAAGCGCTGAATGCGGGGAAACACGTGGCTTGTACAGTGCCTATGGCGACGACCGTGGAGGAGTGCAAAGCGATCGTGGAGGCGAGTAATCGCATGGGTAAGAAATACATGATGATGGAGACCGTGGTGTATGCGCGCGAGTTTTTGTACATCAAAGAATTATATGAAAAGGGGGAGCTAGGCAAGATTCAATTCTTGAAAGCGTCTCACCAACAAGATATGGACGGCTGGCCTGATTATTGGCCAGGATTGCCTCCGATGCACTATGCGACACACTGCGTAGGTCCGGTGGCTGGATTGTTACGTCTGGAAGCGGAATATGTTTCTTGCTTCGGATCGGGTACGATTCGCGAAGAATTGATTGAGCATTATAACTCACCATTTGCGGTGGAATCCGCGCACATTAAGTTCCGTGATTCGGATTTGAGCGCGATGGTATATCGTTCACTTTTCGATGTGGCCCGTCAATACCGCGAAAGTTTCGAGGTCTATGGATCGAAGAAATCGGTGGAATGGCCTTTAATTGAAGGCGAAGAATTAGTGGTGCATACGGCGAAAAAAGCAGAGCCGGAGATTCCTTCGAAGGTTCCTACACCTGATTTTGCGCATTATTTGCCAGAAGAAATTCAACGTTTCACGACTAAAGGGGTGTACGATGAAGAGGGTAATACCCACCTTTCGTTTACACAAGGTGGTGGACACGGTGGGTCACACCCACATTTGGTGAACGAATTCTTGCAGGCTTTGGCCGCTGATCGCGATCCATTCCCGAATGCGCCGCAGTCTGCTAACTGGACTTCGGTCGGTATATTAGCTCACGAATCTGCTCTTCAAGGCGGAAAAATCATTGAAATTCCTAAATTCTAAGCCATGCGTTTTCTCTTATTTGCTGCGGCACTTTTGTTTCAATTTTCGGTTTCGGCCGCTCCTGGCAGACGCCTCGAATTATTGTTTTTAGGCGATAAAGGCCACCACAAACCCTTTGACAGATATCCTGCGCTGCAATCCGCGGTGGGGATTAAGGGGATGAATATTACTTACACGGAGTCCTTGAAGGATCTGAATGAGGCCTATTTGAATAAATTCGATGCCTTGGTGATCTATGCGAACCACGATTCGATCGCGGCGCCGCAGGAGAAAGCGCTCTTGAATTATGTGGCTTCGGGTCACGGTTTGGTGGCGATTCACTGCGCGTCATTCAACTTCCGGAATTCGAAGGAATTTGTGAAGATGGTGGGCGGTCAGTTTTGGCGTCACGGGATGGATTCGATTCGCGTGAAAAACGAGGCGAATACGTACGTGAAGATCAAGACGGTCGACGAGACGTATTTGCATAGCGCTTTGCAGCCGGATAACCAGATTTGGCAATCTAGAATTATAGGACCTGAGCAGGCCAAAGATAAGCCCGGTGCTACCACCGAACCTTACACTTGGACGAGATCTTACGGAAAAGGGAATGTGTTTTATACAGCCTATGGCCACGACGAGCGCACTTGGGAGACCGAAGGATTTCAAGATCTAGTGACGCAAGGAATTTTGCACGCGGTAGGGGCAGAGAAAAGAGCTTTATTAACGGCATTGAACATCCCGGTATTGAAATACCGTGAAGCGAAATTGCCGAACTACGAGAAACGTGACGGCGCTCAATTACAACAATTGCCTTTAAGTCCAGAGGAATCGGTGAAGTTTATTCAAGTTCCGGTGGACTTTAATTTGCAGGTTTTCGCTTCTGAACCGAACGTGATGCACCCGATTGCGATGGCTTGGGATGAGCGCGGACGTTTGTATGTGTTGATCACTAAAGACTATCCAAACGAGCGTAAAGAAACCGGAGGAAGCGATTACATCTTGTTGTGTGAAGACACAAACAAAGATGGCAAAGCAGATAAATTCACGAAATGGGCCGATGGCTTAAGCATTCCTACGGGGATGGTGTTCGCGAATGGTGGTTTGATTATTTCACAAGCACCTCACATGATCTTGTTAAAAGATACGAATGGCGATGACGTGGCGGATGAGAAGAAGATTTTATTCACCGGTTTTGGAACGGGGGATACACATGCGGGACCCTCGAATTTGCACTATGGATTCGATAACTGGATCTGGGGTAGTGTAGGTTATTCAGGTTATAAGGGCAAAGTGGGGGCGGATTCGCTTCAATTTGCGCAGGCATTCTTCCGCTTTAAACCAGATGGATCGAAGATGGAGCATATGACCACGACTTCGAACAATACCTGGGGCTTTGACTTCAACGAGGCAGGGGATGTGTTTGGTTCGACGGCAAATAACGCGCACGGCTGGTATATGGCCATTCCGCACCGCAATATTTGGCATGCGCCTATGACTTTGAATGGTTCCAAAAATACGGATACACACAAGGACATGCGGACGATCACGAAGAAAGTGCGCCAGGTCGATGTTTTTGGTGGATTTACAGCGGCAGCAGGGCATAATTTCTATTCTGCTCGCTCGTTCCCGAAAGAATATTGGAACCAAATCGCTTTCGTTTCAGAACCCACAGGTCACGTGATTCACCAGAATCGCCAAGTGCAGACGGGCTCTGATTTCAATGACAAAGAAGCATTCAATTTCCTTGCTGGAGCAGACGAATGGGTATCACCCGTTTTTGCTCAGGTGGGTCCAGATGGAGCTGTTTGGGTAGCGGACTGGTATTCCTACATCATACAGCACAACCCGACGCCTCAAGGATTCAAGAATGGCGGTGGTAACGCTTATGACACGGATTTACGTGATTTCACACACGGCCGTATTTACCGCGTGGGCTATAATAAAGCGCCAGAATACACGCCAATTTCCTTGAAAACGCCGGCGGAATGTGTGGCGGCATTGAGCAATTCGAACTTGTTTTGGCGTTTACAGGCGCAACGACTTTTAGTAGAGCGCGGAAATAAGGACGTAGTTCCTGCTTTGGTAGCGCTTTTAGGTTCTGCCAAAACCGATGAAATCGGTCTCGCTCCAGGAGCCATCCACGCGCTTAGAACCTTAGAAGGTTTAGGTGTTTTACCAATGGATGCCTTAGCTCGTGCGATGAAACATACATCAGCAGCGGTGCGCAAGCAAGCAGTGCAGGTATTACCTCGTACAGCGGCATCAGCGAAATTGATTTTAGACCAAAAAATGCTGAACGACAAAGATTCCTTAGTCGTATTGCATTCCATTTTAGCTTTAATCGAATCACCCTCTTCCCCTGCGGTAGAAGCGGCGATGGCGCGTAAAATCGCGGTCTCACAGAAAACAACAGATCGCTGGATTCCAGACGCTTTAGCAGCCTATGTCATGGCCGGTGGTCCTGCACGTCGTAACGCTTTCATTGCGAAACAAGGCGCTCAATCAAGCGCGGTTGTAGCGGAGAAATTAGCGAAAGAAGCGAAAAACCCATCGACAGCGGGCACAGAATCTGGCCTAGACTTAGTCGTGGAAGAGGTACAGATAAAAGGCGGAAACTTCCGCTTACGCGAAGGCGCTAGTTTCGTAATCCGCGTGAAAAACAGAGGCGACAAAGCCTTGCCCAAAGGTACCCCACTCCCTTTAACCGTCAAGATCGAAGGAATGGGTCGTCGTACAGATTTGGAATCGTATACGTTCACAGACGGTGCGGCTCCTGGGGAAACGGTA
>CAJCBY010000026.1 GCA_903960725.1 uncultured Cytophagaceae bacterium
TTATTTGACGCTGCGCCGGGACGGAATTTTGCATTCTTTCCCGGGCGATTATTGCGGACAATTGGTTTAGGGCCTTGAACGGCACCGCCTTTGGGTCCCGCTTTAGTAACGGCTTTTTTCTGAGGCACTTTCTTGCCAGAAGCTTTGGCCTTAATGACCCATTTCTTATCGTGGAACGCACCTTTAAAGTCCGGATCCTCGCGTTTGCGCTGGTCATCGACCGCGCGTAACATATCTTGTTGCTCTAAAAATGGCGTTTCTTCGATCTTGATACCCTCCGGCAATTGCTCGATCTCGATCTTCTGCTGAATGATCTCCTCGATCTTCGCCCAGTGGTAGCTTTCCGCTAACGTAATAAAGGTAATCGACTCGCCGATCTCCTCTGCACGACCCGTACGGCCAATTCGGTGAACATAATCTTCGTAAATCAAGGGCACATCGAAGTTGATCACGTGGGAAACTTTCGGGATATCAATCCCGCGTGCGGCCACATCCGTCGTCACTAAAACGCGGACATTTCCTTCGCGGAACTGCGCCATCGCGTTGATACGCGTGTTTTGGCCCTTGTTCGAGTGAATCACGCGAACCTGGTCTTTCGGTAAGGATTTCAACAGCCACTTCTCCACGTCATTCGCCGCATCTTTCGAGCGACAGAATACCATAACCCTATGAAAATCAGGGTTTTGTATAAAGTAGGCGAGGGCGTGTAACTTGGTTAATAAGTTCGGCGCCTCGTAGACCGATTGCGTCACCTGACTCGCTGGCGTAGCCTGCGGGGTGATTTCGATCTTCATTGGAAACTCTAAAAACTCGTGGGACAAGTTCTCCACCTTCTCTGGGAAGGTCGCGGAAAACAGCCCGTTCATTCGTTTTTTGTAGGGTATTTTCTCCAAAATCTGACGAATCTGCGGCATAAAGCCCATATCCATCATCTTATCTGCTTCGTCTAAAATCAAGAATTTCAATTCCTTCACCACGATAACATCCTTGCGGTACAATTCTAAGAATCGACCCGGCGTAGAAACGAGGATGTCGATGCCTTCCTCGAGGGCTTGGATCTGGGGCTTTGGCCCTAATCCTCCGTATAAGGCTAAAATCCGCAAGTCCGTAAACTGCGCTAAACCGATCATCACGGTGTGAATCTGCATCACTAGCTCGCGGGTAGGCGCTAAAATCAAGGCGCGCGGATTCTTTCCCTGCGCATATTTGCAGCGCATCAAAATAGGCAAAGCATAAGCGGCCGTTTTTCCGGTCCCCGTCTGCGCAATTCCCAGCAAATCATGCCCTTGCAATAACAGCGGAATCGCCTTCTCCTGAATGGGAGTTGGTTTTGTATAACCCACCGCGGTACACGCGCGTTGCAACTGTGGATTTAATCCCAAACTTAAAAATTCATCCATTGGATTCGGCATTGTAGTAGATTTGCAAAGGTAGGGAAAATATAATTCTTACCTTTGAAACAAAATTATTGTTGTTTTGGCTCGAATTAAGGCATTTCTATTGAATCTAGGCCTATTGGTCGCACTCTCCTTTGCCACAGGGAGCCTTTCTTCGCTATTTTTAGCCGGCCTCGACTGGATTCAACAAAACGGATCCTATTTATATGCCTTGCCACTTGTAGGTTTATTGTTCCAAAGTTTCAAAGTCCCAGCCTACCTCATTATCCCGTCTACTTGGCTCAGCCACCTCGCCGGAGCATCGGTCGGAAGAGAAGGAGTCGCGGTAGCTATGGGTCGAATACTCGGAGAGAAAATTCCCGAATCAACGGATTTCTCCAAAGACCTTTTTTCCAAAGCCGGCATGGCCGCTGGCTTCGCCTCCATTTTTGGGACGCCACTCGCCGGAGCCTTCTTCGCACTTGAAGTAGGAGTGGTGGGCAAAATTAATTTTCGCCACATCCCCGCCTGTCTTTTAGCTGCCTTTTTTGCGAATTATGTGAGTCTCCACGTGTACGGCACAAAACATCTTTCTTACCCGTCTGTTTTTTTACCCTCGTTTTCGGCTTCATTATGTGCGAAATTAGCGCTCTTGGGCCTATTTTTAGCCCTAATTGCCTTTCTCTATAAGCGCTCAGAATCGATTATAATTTCTACGTTCGACAAATCACCCGTACAAGGTCCTCTAAAAGGGATTCTCGCGGGCTTGATTTTGTTAGGCGTCCTTAGCGTCCCGGTGTTTCACGAAACAATCGGACTCAGTTCGGAATTTTTATTACGACCATTCGAGCAGGTCGCTCCGGACTTCGCACTCTGGAAATTACTCGCGACTAACCTGAGTTTAGGTCTTGGATTTAAAGGGGGAGAAGCCACACCTATATTGTTAATTGGCTCACACGCGGCGTCCGGATTTGCGTCTTGGCTTTCGTTGCCTTTGGGATTATCGGCAGCCATCGGTTTCGTCAGTTTGTATGGTGGTCTTGCCAAAACCCCACTAGCCGCCACCTTCCTAGGCATGGAACTTTTTGGTCCATCCGCCTGGTTCATCTATCTCCTCGTTACCCTGATCGTCTTGTTCGGTTCGGGAAAAAAAGGAATCTTTCCGTCTCAAACCTGGGCAGACTATCTGCCTAAACCGATATACTAAATGTCACTAATGTTTACAAAAGCCTTTGAACACTACGACTCCTTCCGCGAAAATCGACTAACAAAACGCCGCTTTTCAACAGCTGTATGGCAGGAATTAATCACTGAATGGTCAA
>CAJCBY010000027.1 GCA_903960725.1 uncultured Cytophagaceae bacterium
CGTAATTCGCTGATGCTGGGAGGGGAGAATCCGTGAGCCACTTTGGCAACAATACTCTGGTGATCACCTAATTTTCGCAGGATAGCAAAGCGAGGTGAGAAAATAGCCTCGTTCCCGATGTACTCCGTCCAATAACTATTTAAACTACCCGAGAAAGTAAAAATCCATTGAGGGAGGCCCACATATTCATTTTGCAAGAAAAGACTTCCTTGCTGAACGTTCGTGTTTTGGTTAAGTTGCAGAGGTCCTTTTACCCCCAGAGAATTCCCATAGGTGGAACTATTAAGCTGTCCAGCTTGGTATTCAAAACCGAGGTCACTTTGTAATTTGCCTTTCCGGTGAAGCACGCCACGGGTGGAGTAATTAGGTTCGTGGCGAATTTCGTAATTCCGAATAGTAGGATTTTCAATGTTGTTTACCTGAAGAGCTTGGCTCAGATCCCAAGCCCAACGGTTATTGATGACCTGCGAGGCGCGCGCACTTAGTCCGGTACTTTTTATCTTGAAGGTGGCGCCTTGCTGTTCGGCACTTTTAAACGTACCAGCCGCAGGTCTTGCTTGTCGAGGATTGGCGATAAATTGTGCCTTGGTTAGTCCTCCCGGGGTTTGGTACGCTAAATCTACATAATAGGCACTCAGGTCAAGATTTAATTCTTTAGCAAAGCTGTGGTGGAATTCATACGAAATCCATTGTTTCTTTAAGTCGGATTGCGCACGGTAACCCTCTTGCTGGTTAAAGGAGGCAAAAAGTCGGTGGTTTTCACTGGATAAGTCGACCGCCGTTCTGATTCCACCTAGGGTATGGTATACAGTCTCCGCTTTTAGTGAATTTCCACGCGGTGCACTTTCAAATAAGAGGACTCCTCCAGTTCCTGCGCCGTAAATTCCGGCAGATGGGCCCTTCGTGATAGTTAGCGATGAATACAAAGCAGGTTCTAACAAGGAAATATAGGTATTGTTTCCTGCATCGGTGAAGGGAATTTGATTCCAATAGACTTTGGTATTTCTGACTCCAAAAGGGGCACGCAACGAACTCCCTCTGATCGCAATGCGGTAACTTCCAGGAGAACGTTCCTCCATCCTGACTCCTGCCATGGAGTTAAGTGCAGTAACGAAATTAGTTGAACTCATTCGCTGCAAATCGGTACTTCTGACAAAGGCATCTGGCGTATTTAATGCGCTTCGCTTTTGTTCGAATACATAGACTTTGACTTCTTCTAAAACACGAGTGGTGTCTTTTTGTGCCAAAACAGGGAAACAGAAAAGCAACAAAAGTAATATTCTCATCTTAGAAGAAATAGGTGAATAAACTGGATGGAATCACGGCTTGTGATGCACGAATTGATTTTGAATTCGGATTCGTAGCTGCCCCTAGATTGACCACATCTACGTGTATAGCTAATCCAAAATTCCCTCTTGTAACCTGCACTTTAGCTCTGTAATTAAGGGGTTTCTCCTGGGAGAGTGTTTGAACGGGAACACCAATAAATTGCCCAAACAAGGATGTTTCCGCGTAAAAGGGTTGAATCACTTGGGCTTGAAGACCTAGGCTAGTTTTTCCGGGTATGACCATTCCTATGCCTGCACTCAATCCATGTAATCTGTATTTTTCTTCCTCCAGGTATTCTGCTTTGGAGGAGCTTATTCTCCGCGCGATGGAACGACTAAAAAAGCTTATAACAGGTGTAAAATGGATATTCTTCTTAGAAGGATGTGTATTCCAGACAACACCAGCCTCTGCTTCTCCGCCTCGCATGCTCGATTTTAGCATCTCCGATTCCAAAAGGGGTTGGCTCTGTACGGGAGTTTCAATAAAGGTGGTATACTTGCCCCGATCAGTGGTGCTAGCCGCGACATTCCCTAGAGAACGAAGAGCAATAAAGTATTTTCTGTTTTTTGTCGGTTTCTGATAGGAAATTTGAGCCCCAAAATCAACGGTCATTTGTTGCTCATGCCAAGAAATGAAAGAGGTTCCGATGCTGGAATTGAACCGAATTTTTTGGCCAAAACTTGAGCTACCAATCGCTAGTAAAAAACAGATGATGCGAAATCTCATAGCCACAAAGATAACGGTATTTACCAATACTTGCCTTGCTTCTTCAGGGCAAACACGAGGCCTCTCGCTACGATTATCAAATGGTTGATCAAATTAGGCAACAGCCCAAAATGCGATTTTAAAACTTGGTACCGCTCTTTCCAAGATCGTTGCAGATTTTGAACGGACGCACCTCCCATTAAATAATGACAAATCGGGGCAGCGGATTTCAATACATGCGTACTTTTCTTCAATACCTGAATTTCCCAATCAATATCAGAACTGAGTTTGTATTGCAAATCAAATAGTGGAGCAATGCTACGTTTAGCAATAAATGCCTGATGACAAACCAACATGCCATACTTGAAATCTCTCCAGCTTAATTGAGCAGGTAAACGATGTGGGGTCACCTCACTACGTATTCCTAAAGACTGACCTTCATTATTCACGAAAACAGCTTCTCCATACAGGACATCAGGATTCCCGCTTAGCTCATGCAATAGATTTTTCAAAGTCATCGCCGATGCAAAGGTATCCCCTGCATTCAAAAACAGGATATATTCCCCTTTTGCTCTTTGCATTCCCTTATTCATCGCATCGTAAATCCCTTTATCCTTCTCAGAAATCACTTGGTTTATCTGGGCTTTATTAGCCTCAATGATTTCTAGCGTTCTATCTTTCGATGCCCCATCCACCACGACATAATCGATTTCCTCCGCACAACCTTGTTCGAACACACTTTGAAGCGTGCGTTCAATATAGGCCTCTGCCTGGTAAGTGATAGTGATAATGCTAAGCTTGGGCATAATAGGCGAGGTGTTGCTGGGCAACGGTGGTTTGATTGTATCGTTCTATGGCGCGTAATCTAGATTTTGTTCCAGCAGTTTTTGAAGCTAGGCACCAGTTGATGCCTTTTGCCAAATCCGCCGGTTCAAATGCCTGGGCCACGTAGCCAGTCACTTCATGTTCAATCATCTCTGGAATTCCTCCCACTTCGAATCCGACGCAAGCTGTACCACAAGCCATCGCTTCCATAATGGTGTTAGGTAGATTTTCCTCCAAAGAAGGAGTGACAAACACATCCGCCGCCGCATAAATATCACGCATTTTAGCTGGGTCTGTTATTTGTCCCAAATTATGAGCTTGTAAAGGTAAGTCTTCCGTCATTTCACCACCCACAATGAGCAGCTCGGTTGTTGATGGGTCTAGGAATTGTAAAGCTTCTTTCAATAAATGAAATCCTTTGGCCGGTGCATTCACGCGCATAGCGACAAATAACACATATTTCTTTTTAGGATCTAATCCTAAGCTATTCGCAGTAGGCGAGAAGAATTCGGTATCAATCGCATTCGGGATGGTTTGAATGGAATTTCCTCCCAAAATGCTACTTTGTTTCGCTCTATTTCCTAGCCAATCGCTGCAGGTAATAATGTGCAGGTTTTTCTGTGCAAATCCGGATTTCTTTGCTTCCCACATACGGTGTGAAAGATCATTCGGATTCGGGTTTTTCAGGAATTTGCAATCCCCACAGCTCTGTTTAAAATGCTCACACTCTCCACTGTGGTGGCAACCACCTGTAAAGGCCCACATATCGTGTAGGGTCCAGAAAACAGGTTTATTCAGCTTAGTCAGCTGAGCAATATCGCTCACAGACAAAAAGCCAAAATTCACCCAATGCAAATGCACAATATCCGCCTGCTGAATGAGTGGATGTCTTGAAATATCACTCCC
>CAJCBY010000028.1 GCA_903960725.1 uncultured Cytophagaceae bacterium
ACGGAACTTTTCAAGGAAAGATACCCAGAAAACGCACCAGCTTATATACATCCTTTAGTTAGAAATGAGGAGGCTTGTTACCTTTCTTCTTCCATGGCAGTGGATTTAGCGAAGAAGAATAATACCCGTTTGCACATCTTACACATTTCGACAGAAGAGGAATTAGCCTTGTTTGAGACGGGGAAAGCGGTGAAAGATAAAAAGATTACCGCGGAAGTTTGCGTTCACCATTTGTGGTTTGATGCGTCTCAGTATGACACTTTAGGCAATCAGATTAAATGTAATCCGGCGATCAAAGACGCGCGCCATAAAACAGCTTTGAGAAAGGCATTGGTTTCTGGCGAATTGGATATTGTTGCGACGGATCATGCTCCACACACCTGGGAGGAGAAATCGCAGGAATTTTGGAAGGCCCCATCGGGTTTACCTTTAGTGCAGCATCCCTTGTTATTGATGATTGATTTGGCCAAAGAAGGTCACATCAGCCTCGAGCTCATCGCCGAAAAAACCTCGCATGCAGTGGCGGATTGTTTCAAAATCGAAGAGCGCGGCTATCTTCGCGAAGGATATTGGGCGGATTTAGCGATTGTTGATTTGAATAAACCGACGAGCGTATCAAAAGAGAATATCCTATATCAATGTGGCTGGTCTCCGCTAGAAGGCCAAACCCTATCCGCTTCAGTGGAACATACTTTCGTTTCAGGACACTTAGCTTATTCCAAAGGTTCTTTTGATGAAAGTAAAAAAGGAAAACGCTTGTTATTTAACCGATAAAATGGCCGCACTCCTCCCCTTTTATTCCCCTATCGGGCTAGAAGCCGGCTTAGATGAAGCAGGGAGAGGTTGTTTAGCTGGCCCAGTCGTGGCAGCAGCCGTGATTTTACCCCGTGATTTCCACCATCCTTTTTTAACGGATTCAAAACAGATGACCTTGCGTCAGCGGAATGAATTAAAACGTCTAGTGCGGGAATATGCCATCGATTTTGCGATTGCGGAGGTGGATGCGGCAAAAATTGATGAAATAAATATTTTAAAATCGAGTATTTTAGCGATGCACTTGGCAGTAGATCAATTAAAGCATCGGCCGGAGCATTTATTAGTGGATGGAAATCGCTTTTATAGCTACCCATTGATACCGCATACATGTATCGTGAAAGGGGATTCGAAATATTTCTCGATAGCGGCAGCCTCTATTTTGGCCAAAACCCATCGAGACGAAATCATGGAAAAAGCAGCCATAGATCATCCTGGGTATGGTTGGGAACGAAATGCGGGTTACCCTACGCTTCAACACAGAAAAGCCATTCTAGAAAATGGTCGAACAATACTACACCGAAAAACGTTTAAGGTAGAAATCAAATAATTATGTAAATTGTTGCCGAATATGAAAATACGTATACTACTCCTTTTCTTACTTAGCTATTCCACACTAGGCCAAGTCTCGTTCAGAAACGAGCGCGCCTTGCGAATGGCCGTGCAACAAGATTCTATCTACCAAGGCAATCAGGCTTTGGCGAAAAAAAAAGGCATTCCTCTCCATATAGATTTAGGAAAAGACAAATCACTCCAATTCCAAGGGTTCTCTGAAATAGGCGAAGCATTGTATTTAACTACTGATTCTAATGAACAGGCGGCCAAAATGACCAAAACTAACCTTTTATACCCTGGGGGATCTTTGAATTTAGGACTTACGGGCAAATCCGATTCTCTTCTAGGCAAATTAGGGATGTGGGATGGGGGTGGAGTATTAGCCACCCACCAAGAATTTGGCACGAGAGTTACGGCAGCACAAACAACCTCCTCTCTATCTGATCATGCTACCCATGTGGCTGGAACTTTAGTCGCAAGTGGCATTAGCCCCTCAGCGAGGGGAATGGCCTATGCGGCGGATATGAAGTTTTGGGACTTTACGAATGACAACTCGGAGATGAGTACTGCCTCCACCTCGCTCTTAATCAGTAATCACTCCTATGGATATCAAGCCGGGTGGATCTACGATGAAACAAAGAAAAAATGGCAATGGTGGGGAAATGATGCGGTCAGTCAAAACGAAGATGTTAAGTTTGGTTTATATGATGCAAACACGCAAACTTGGGATCGAATTGCCTTTAATGCCCCGTCCTATTTAATCGTCAAATCTGCGGGAAATAGCCGAAACCAAAACGGTCCAGAGGCAGGAGAATACTATTTATTACGTTCAACGACCGATTCCTCTAATATAGCGAGAGCTAAAAATGATGGATACGATATCATATCCACCTCAGGAACTGCTAAAAATATCTTAACGGTAGGAGCAGCGACTTTATCATCCTTAATTCCAACAAAGGCAGCTGACCTAAGTATTTCGAGCTTCACCAGCTGGGGGCCTACAGACGACGGGCGAATAAAGCCTGATGTTATGGCAATAGGAACGAGTATGTTCTCCACGGCCAGCACGGATAATAAATCCTACAGCACTAAAAGTGGAACTTCTATGGCCTCTCCACAAGCGGCTGGTTCCTTATATTTAATTCAACAATTATTCGGCCGTTTGAATAAAAATACGTTCATGTTAGCTTCTACGCTAAAGGCAGTCGCGATACATACGGCTTTAGATATGGAGGTAGCAGGTCCAGATTATAAAACAGGTTTTGGATTAATCCAATTGGATAAAGCTGCTACATTAGTTCGCAATGAAGGAAACTTCCATTTGTTAAAGGAGGAAATATTAAATCAAGGTCAAACCAAAACCTATACACTGACGAGTTCAGGCAATGGCCCATTAAAGGCTACCATTGCTTGGACTGACCCAGAAGCATCGACATCATCTACTTTGAATGACCGTACTCCTCGATTAGTAAACGATTTAGACATTCGAATAACAAGTGGTTCCTCCACTTTCCTTCCATTTACCTTAAACCCGGAGACCCCAGCTGCCTTAGCTGTTCCTGGTGATAATATTCGGGACAATGTGGAACAAATTTTGGTTAACAACACGATGCCTGGCCAAACGTTTACCCTAACGGTAAGCCACAAAGGCAGCTTGAAAAACAGCAGCCAAAATTTTGGTTTAGCGGTA
Source organism: uncultured Cytophagaceae bacterium (assembly GCA_903960725.1). GTDB lineage: Bacteria > Bacteroidota > Bacteroidia > Cytophagales > Spirosomataceae > Aquirufa. The sequence goes on from CAJCBY010000028.1 coordinate 3,059, forward strand.
TCAGGCATAGGCGGGACAACCTATTGCGCTTTAGCCCCTAGCACAAAAACCGCTAATTTCCAGAAATTCACTTTAGGATCCGTTAAAGATTCCACCGGATTAACTCCTGCCTTTACAGCGGAGTTAGGAGCATCCTTGCCTGTTAAGTTTGATTTTGCCGGTACAGGTTCTAAGCAAATTCGCTTATATGCGGACTGGAATCAGGATGGAGATTTTACAGATTCAGGTGAAGAATTGTATAATTCCACCTCTAATTCGAACACCATTTCTATCCCTAGCACACTCAAGCAAGACAACTTTTACCGCATGCGCTGGGTAGCTGAAAATGGTTCAGGATCTGCTCTGTCTTGTGGAACAATTAGTTCAGGCGAAACGAAGGATTACGCTTTGCAAATACTGCAAGCATCTAAAGACTTTTCGGCTGTTTCAGTCTCGCAACTTACGTCTGGATTTTGTGCAAGTACTGGTTCAACAAGTTTCATAGCCAAAATAAAAAATGTAGGTTCATTAACACAGACCAATGTTCCGGTAGTGCTAGATATAAAATCCGGTTCCACACTTGTAGGAACGGCAACTGGTACCATAACCTCGCTAGCGTCTGGCAGGGAAATTGATGTGAATGTAACCGGAAATGCTACTTTAATCGCAGGAAACAGCTATTCTTTCGTATTAAAAACACAATTAACTGGTGATCAAAATGCGTTGAACGATGAATTCACTAGTACTAAAATAATTGAGAGTCCAGTAGCCCCAATTGTGACGGGGACTATTTGTAGCGGAGCAACTGAACTTAATTTAGATGCGAGCAATGGAAGTCCATTATGGTACAACGGCAACACCTTACTAGGGGCTGGCGCTAGCTTAAAGACTCCTGCCACTGGAACATTTTTCGCAGCATTTGATAACCTAAATACTACCTTGGGGCCTGCCTCAAAAGCGGCATTTGGGTCAGGTAGTTATTATTCTAATTTCGGTCCTGAACCTATTTTTGTAGTCACTCAACCGACCATTTTAGAATCAGCTATCGTCTACATGGGTACTTCAGGAACAGTTACATTTGGTATTTTTGATAATGACACGGGAGAATTAATTGCCTCTGTCAGCAAAGATTTAAATGGAACGCGAACTACGGCAAACAGCACAACTGTCAGCAGTCAATTAATCGATGACAAAACGGATCCTGGCCAAAAAATTATCCTCAACCTTCCCTTCCCTAAGGCAGGCAATTATGTTTTATCCCACGTATGCTCAAATGGCGCCTCTATTTTCCGAAGCAATAGAACCTTAGCAGACACGGTCAATGCCCCGACGAATATTGGTTATCCCTATGCAATTCCGGGTGTTATTAGTCTTACAGGCGCATTATTTAACGGAGCTCCTATTCAATCGGGTTATTACTACCTATACGATATGAAATTCAAATCGCTTGCCTGCCCTAGCCCGATAGTACCCGTAAATGTGACCACAGGGACTAGTCCGGTAGTGAGTGTAAGCCCTACTGGGGCATCTACGGTATGTGCTGGAGATAAAATCACCTTAACTGGAACGCCAGCCTCCGGCACACCGGTCTTCCAATGGTTTAAAAATGGATCCGCCATCGCAGGGGCGACCACCAATAAATTAGATGTCAACACATCGGGAGCATATACATTAAATTCAAGCTTTAATGGAATCTGCCCCGTCATATCACCCGCATCGACGATTACAGTAACTAATCCACAAGAACCTTTAATTACTTTCAATCAAGGAATTTTAACAACATCAACCGGAACAAATATTCAATGGTTTTTAAATGATGTGGCAATTACCGGAGCGACAGCAACTACCTATAAGCCTACGGAAAATGGAGTATATAAGGTAAAATTAAAAGATTCTAATGGTTGTCTGGCTACAGCAACTTTCGCTATTACCATCCTAGCTTCGACAGCAGATAACCCGTATGCTATTTTATATGCCTTCCCTAATCCGGCTAAAGAGGTGCTGCATATTGGAATTCCAACTACGTTCACAGCACCGAATTACCAGGTTCGGATTAATGATATGTTAGGAAAGCAGATGAGAGATAGCAGAGTAGAGAGTAAGGATAATCGATTAACTATCGATATCTCCACGCTGAAAGCAGGTAATTATGTGATTAGTTTCCCTGAGTTAGAAAATCAGGTGAGTATTAAATTCCAAAAGAATTAATTTAATTTTTAGCCCAAATAAAGATCATTCGAGGCGACTCTAACTCATCAAATGCTGATAAGTTATAGTCGCCTTTTAAATCCACAAGACTTAGGCCAGCTTTTGCTGCATAAGAAATGAAGTCGTTTTTTGCGACTAACTCTACTTTTTCTAAAAAGGAATATTCCTTTCCCTGGTCGGTGAATTCAATGGATTTATACAAATACCCTTTTTCTGACCAGCGCTTGATCCGGAATGAAATTCCTTGGCTTTCCACTATTTCAGACGGCACTAAATTCGATAAGACATAGGTAGGATTGAAGAAATCGACTACTAATACGCCGCCTACTTTCAGGCCACCAGAGAAAGTATCAAAAGCTTTTTGGTTATCACGCTGATCGTCAAAATACCCGAAACTAGTAAAGAAATTAAAGATCGCATCGTACTGATTTTGCAAAGGCAAAGGCTCTCGTAAATCATGTACGAAGAAAAGCAAGTTCTTGTTCTCAAAAACTGTGGCAGACTCAATATTTGCTGGGGATAAATCAAAAGCATCGACCGAAAAGCCTAGCTGCTCTAAAGTAATGGCATGACGCCCTTTTCCACAAGCGGCATCCAATACACGCGCACCTGGTACCAAGGCTAATTTTTTTTGCAGAGATGTTATAAATGCAGCCGCTTCATCCTCATCCCGTTGCGCATAAAGGATATGGTAATAAGGAGAATCAAACCAGGTACTAAACCATTCTTTCCCCTCCATTATTTGCGAATACTGACATTCGTTAAGAAATCTTGGTAAGCTAAGGCGATTCCTTCTTTCAACGCAATTTTATGTTTCCATCCTAGCGAATGCAATTTAGATACATCCATTAACTTGCGGGGAGTCCCGTCTGGGCGCGATGTATCCCATTGAATGGTTCCAGAAAAACCAACGATTTCTTTTACCGTTTCGGCTAATTCTTTAATCGTCACATCGATTCCGGTTCCAATGTTCACTAACTCCGACTCACTGTAGGTTTCCATTAAGTAAACACAAGCCTCTGCTAAATCATCTGCATGCAAGAATTCACGCATCGGAGCGCCGGTACCCCATAGCGTCATCGATTCATTTCCACGCTCTTTAGCCTCATGAAACTTCCGGATCATGGCTGGTAAAACGTGGGAATTTTCTAAATCATAATTATCATTAGGGCCATACAAATTAGTAGGCATTACCGAAATGAAATCGCAGCCATATTGTGCACGGTAAGCTTCGCACATTTTAATGCCCGCAATTTTTGCGATGGCGTAGGGCTCGTTTGTTTCTTCCAAATAACCACTTAATAAATATGACTCCTTAAGAGGCTGTGGAGCTAGTTTTGGGTAAATACAAGACGATCCTAAGAACATCAATTTCTTTACTTTGTGTACAAAAGAGGAATGGATAATGTTGTTTTGGATGGATAAATTTTCATACAGAAAATCAGCACGGTAGGTATTATTAGCGACGATACCGCCCACTTTAGCTGCTGCTAAAAAGACATAATCTGGTTTTTCCGAGGCGAAAAACGACGCTACTTTTACCTGATCACGTAAGTCTAACTCTGCAGATGTTTTCAATACT